>NZ_LZMO01000106.1:0-39590 GCF_001665715.1 Gordonia sp. 852002-10350_SCH5691597 | reverse complement strand
GTCGCGTTTGATCTGGGACTCGACCAGATCGCCGAGCGTCGCGCAGACCACGAGAACAGGCCCGAGGATCAGTCCGATCCACCACTGGCTGTCGAGCAGCCCCACCACACAGCCGATCGCACCCGCGGTGCCGACAACCAGCGAACCCCCGAGGCCCTCCCACGACTTCTTCGGACTGATTGCCGGTGCCATCGGATGCTTGCCGAAGAGCACCCCGGCCGCGTAACCGCCGACATCGGAGCAGACCACGACAACCATCAGGGTGGCGACGCGAGCGGCGCCGTGGTCCTGGACGACCATCATCGCGCCGAACGACGCCAGCAGAGGCAGCCAGGCGAGCACCAGCACGCTCACCGAGAGGTTCTTCAGATAGTTCACCGGCGCGTGGTTGATGCCCTGCGCCAACAACATCCACACCATCAGCACCAGGAGCGTGCCCACGAACGCCACCAGGACGCCGGTCGTCCCCCACGGCCAGCTCGACCAGATGATCGCCTGCCCGCCGACGAGCAGCGGCGGCAACGCAACGTCGTAACCGCCGTCACGCAGGCGTTTGGCCACCTCCCACGTCGCGATCGCGAAGGCCACCGCGACGACGACATACCAGAGTTTCGGTGCGAACAGCAGGATCAGAATGATCCCGATGCCCAGGGAGAACCCGACCCCGAGGGCTGCCGGGAGATCACGCCCCGCGCGCGACTTCTTCGGCTCCGCCTCGGTGGTCGTCTTATCCGCCTCGGCTGTACTGCCGTCGTCGTCGTGATTCGTCGCTGAATCGTCGGACATGGGATGTGTCGGCTCCTCGGTCACACCTCGAGCAATTCGGATTCCTTGTGCTTGACCAGCTCGTCAACCTGGTGCACATAGCCTGCGGTCGTCTTGTCGAGCTCCTTCTCGGCGCGCGACACCTCGTCCTCGCCCGCCTCGCCGTCCTTCTGGATGCGCTTGAGCTCGTCGACGGTTTTGCGGCGGATGTTGCGGATCGCGACCTTGGCGTCCTCGCCCTTGCCCTTCGCCTGCTTCACGAGCTCCTTGCGGCGATCCTCGGTCAGCTGCGGAATGGCGACGCGGATCAGGTTTCCGTCGTTGGTCGGGTTCACGCCGAGGTCGGAATTGCGGATCGCGGTCTCGATGTCACGCAGACTCGACGGCTCGTACGGCTTGATGACGACCAATCGGGCTTCCGGAGTCGTGATCGACGCGACCTGGGTGACAGGGGTCAAAGCGCCGTAGTACTCGATGTGGATCTTGTTGAACATCGAGGGATTCGCGCGACCGGTCCGAATGGACCCCATGTCCTCGCGCGCCACGCCGACAGCCTTCTCCATCTTCTCCTCGGCGTCGAACAATGCGTCGTCAATCATGTCGGTTCCTGGTCCTCGTCGTTGTTGCCGGTTCTCGTCCGTACCGCGCTCGCCGCGTCGGGGGTTGGCCCCGTCGGCCTATGTGCTGACCA
Source organism: Gordonia sp. 852002-10350_SCH5691597 (assembly GCF_001665715.1). NCBI lineage: Bacteria > Bacillati > Actinomycetota > Actinomycetes > Mycobacteriales > Gordoniaceae > Gordonia > Gordonia sp. 852002-10350_SCH5691597. Next base: position 38,134 of record NZ_LZMO01000106.1, on the reverse strand, counting down.
GTGTGCCAATACGCTCGCCGGCCACCGCACGCGCGATGTTTCCCTTCTCCAAGAGATTGAACACGAGCATCGGCATCTTGTTGTCCATACAGAGACTGAACGCGGTCGCGTCGGCGACCTTGAGCTCCTTGTCGAGTACCTCGCGGTGGGTGACCTCGCGATACAGCGTCGCGTCGGGGTTGGTGCGCGGGTCGTCGCTGTACACGCCGTCGACAGCCTTCGCCATGAGCACGACCTCTGCCTTGATCTCCAGCGCACGCTGAGCAGCGGTCGTGTCCGTCGAGAAGTACGGCATACCCATGCCGGCACCGAAGATCACGACGCGACCCTTTTCGAGGTGGCGCTGGGCACGCAGCGGGAGGTAGGGCTCAGCGACCTGGCCCATCGTGATCGCCGTCTGCACGCGGGTGCTGATCCCGCGCTTCTCCAGGAAGTCCTGAAGCGCGAGGCAGTTCATCACCGTACCCAACATGCCCATGTAGTCGGATCGGGCACGGTCGAGGCCGCGTTGCTGGAGTTCGGCACCTCGGAAGAAGTTGCCTCCGCCGATGACGACTGCGACCTGGACGCCCGAAGTGACCACCTCGGCGATCTGATCTGCGACGGTGCTCAGCACGTCGGGATCGAGACCGACCTGACCACCCCCGAACATCTCGCCGCCGAGCTTCAGCAGTACGCGGTGGTAGCCCGGTCGTGCGGATTCCTGGGACTCGGGGGTTTCGCTCATCAACATCCTCAACTCGTCGGTTCGCCTCGTCCATCTTATGGGGACGTCGCGGTCCTCGTGATCGCGGTCGCCGATCGGCACTCCGGTCGAGCGCGACTCGGACCCTGCCGACGCGGGCACGACAGGTCAACGCAGAGTGACGTGGAGGTGAACGAGCAGCTCAGCGCCGATGAGCGGCCGCGAACAGGCTCCGCAACGCAGGCCTGTCGTCGAGGACCGGATACGACCGACGTGGACTGTGCACACCGTCGCCCTCCATCACGAACGCGACAAGTGGGCTCCCGGAATCCGCGATACCCACTCGCGACAGGAATGCTGCGACGATCTGACGGGACATCGGCCCCAGTTCGTGAAGGGGACGATTGCGATGTATCCGCAGCCCGAGGTTGACCTGACCGATGGCATCGATGCCGTGGCGGGCAAGGGTGTCGAGCACGATTCCGATCTCGACGCCGTAGCCGGGGGCGAACGGGATGGAGGTCAGCAGTTCTCGTGTCGCGGCGTACTCACCCGCGAGCGGCTGTATCAACCCGCACAGTTGCGGACACAATGCCGCTATCAGCGGCCGCACGGTGAGCTCGGTGACCCGTCCCCCGCCCGACGGATCGACCCCGTCGACGCCCATGAGGGGACGCCGGTAGTAGCCCTTCACCAGCTGCAGGTCGGGCGTGGTGAGGAGCGGTCCGACCAGCTTGGGCACATACGTCGGATCCGGGTCGACGAGGTCGCTGTCGACGAACGCGACGAGGTCGCCGGTCGTCGTAGCCAACGAACGCCACAGCACCTCACCCTTCCCGTCGGCAACCGGGATGCCCTCGAGTGCGGACTCCCGCGTCTCCACCCTTGCTCCGGCCGCACGCGCGACCTCGATCGTCGAATCGGTGGACCCGGAGTCGACCACCACGAGTTCGTCGACCAACGTGCCGACCAGCGGCAGGATGGCTTCGACGACGCTGCCGACCGTCCGTTCTTCGTTGAGGGCAGGCAGGACGACGGAGATCGTCCGCCCCGCTTTCGCTTCGACGAGTTCCTCGACCGAGAAGTCAGGAAGTTCCCACGTGTTGGACTCCAGCCAGGTGGCCGACCCCTCCGACGTCGAAATCGTCATCGACGACGCAGCGTCGGCATTCGACGCCACGTTGACCGAGTGCTGCCCGCTCATCGCGTCAGCGCCGCCTTGAACTGCGGCCATGCCCGGTGCAGCTCGTCCTGCCAGTACGGCCAGGCGTGGGTACCGCCCTCATAGAAGTGGAAGGTCGCGGGTACGCCCAACTCGCGCATCCGCCGCTCCAGGTTCCGCGAACACTGATCGGTTGCCGTCTCGATGACCGCGCCGACAGCGACCTGCTCGGCGAGCTTCTGCCCGTTGCCGTCGATGCCGGGACCGTTGATCGTGTCGTAGCGACCGGGCATCCCCGAACCGTTGGAGACGTAGACAGACTTGCCCCGGAACTGCTCGACGTGCAGGTAGGGATCGTTGTCGCGCCACGCCGGAGCCGTCGGCGGACCCCACATGTTCACCGTGTTGCCGCCACCGCGGCCTTCCACGACCAACCGAACCGCCGCCTGGCCTGCCGGATCGCTGGTCTGGGCACAACCGCTGAACGACCCGAGTGCGCGATACAGCGTCGGCGCCTGCAGTGACAGCTGGAACACCGATGTACCGGCCATGGAGATCCCGGCGATGGCATTGCGGCCGTTGCCGTTGAACCGCTTGTCGACGACCGAGGGAAGCTCCTCGGTGAGGAAGGTGGCCCATTTCTGCACACCCAGCTTGGGATCGGTGCGCTGCCAATCGGTGAAGTAACTCGCCGCACCACCCATCGGCACGACCACGTTCACATCCTCGTGCGCAAAGAAAGTCCGGATATCGGTCTGGTCGAACCAACTGCTGCCACCTTCGCCGCCCGCGGCACCGTTGAGTAGGTAGAGCGTGGGAGCTGCCGCGCCGCTACGTGCGGGAATGACTTTCACCGGAACCGAACGTCGCATCGCAGGTGAAGCCACCTCGACGTCGATCTCAGTCGGAGCAACGACGTTCTCCGACACGATGCGGGCTCCGCCCGGCTCGGCCGACGCCTCCGGCCCCGCGACAACGGCGCCACTGAGCGCACACGCCGCGGATGCGATCGCGACGACACATGTGCGCAGGGCGCGTCTGCTGCGCGCCCTGTCACGACACGCCGCCACGTCGGCGTTCAGCCTTGCTGACTTCACTCGAATCTCCCCACATTCACCATCTGGCACGTACCGCGACCATCGCCGCCGGCCATGCGCACGCTCGCGACTCGAATCGAGACCCGACTTTCACCTCGCCCCGCGCGTGACACCCGCTTCGCAGTCGGAACATCTGTGATCACGAAATAACCGGCGAAGGACCCCCGATGCGGCAGTGTGCCGTACGCGATAACTGGTTGTCCACCAATTGAAGAAAGACCGGAAAGTTGGTCTTTTGACCCAATACCCACGGTCGCGAAAATGGACGTGTTGGTCTTTTGACCCACTTCAGTTCACTTGACCGACAACGGTTTTCACTGCCCGCGCGAGGCCACCCCGCCAATTGCGGCAATTAGCCTGTTACGGTACCGTCGCTGCAATATTGCATGACGTGTCATTTTCCGTCGTGAGGTGAGGGGAAATCGGGGTCCACACTCATCCACCGCCAGAGTGAATTGAGGTATTACCTGATGGTCAAGTTCGGCCTGATCGATGAGTGGCAGCCCCGCGTAGGAACGGTGACGAGCTGGACACTCTCCCCCGAGGCAATCGCCGCAGGAGCACAGGCACCAGTTCATCCGGTACCCGCGTCACATCAGCAAGAGGAATACCTCAAAGCCGCACTGCGCAACGAGTCCGCCGGATTCCGTTTCTCGCGACTTTGTCTGGAAGCCTTCGACTTCCAGACGCCTCTTGATCGAGGCGCACTCGAGCGTGCGGTCACGACTTTCCTGCGCAGACACGACACCTACCTCTCCTGGTTCTCGGCGGAGAAGGACGGATCGATCGCCCGGCACGTCGTCGATCCCCAGATCGTCGAGCTGTCGGCGACCGACCACGGCACCGTCGGGACGGCAGAAGAGATCCGGGCTCTCATTTCGGACATCACACCGGGTCCATTTCACTGGAACTGTTTCACATTCGGAACAATCGAATGGGATGGCGGCTTTACCCTCTACGCAGCCGTCGACCATCTCAATACCGACGGTATTTCGCAGGCGCTGACATGCGTCGAACTGATCACCCTGTATTCCAATGAAGCATTCGGACTCAAGAACCCGGTTCCCGAGATAGGTAGCTATCTCCGTTACTGCGAGCATGAGCGCAGCGTCTCTCGCGACCTGACCGCGCAGTCACCCGAGGTGCGCCGGTGGATCGAATTGATCCGGAACAATGATGGCGAACTACCACACTTCCCACTGCCGCTGGGCACGGAATCCGAGGGCTATACACGCAGTGGGCATCTGACGGAGAGCGTCTTCGACGAGTCGGCCGCTCAACGATTCGAGAAGATCTGCAAGGAGAACGGCGCCAACATGACCGCGGGGCTCCTCGCGGTGGCCGCCATTGCGTACTGCGAGTTCACCGGTGCCGCAGAGTATCTCGCGATGACACCGAAGAGCACCCGTGCCGTCGGTCCCGAGCTGAACTCCGTCGGATGGTTCACCAGCCTCATTCCCGTGCCGATCGCGGTCGCGCCCGGTGCCAACTTCACCGATGTCGCAGCCCTGGCAGGACAGAGCTACAAGGCAGGCAAGGATCTGACCGACGTGTCGCTGCACCGGGTGGCGCAGTTGGTCTCCGACGACGACGCCGTCGACATCCCCGTGGGGTGGACGGTGCCGATGTTCTCCTACATCGACGTCCGCAAGCTTCCCGGAGTCGACCTCTTCGATGCCATCAACGGCTGTCTCTACGGCAATCGCGGCAGTAGCGAAGAGGTCTTCATGTGGGTCAACAGGTTCAACGATCAGACGTCGATGACCTTCCTGTTCCCCGACACCGACGAGGGCCGCGACTCGCTCGCGCTCTACACCGAGAAGGTCAAGAAGATCATGCGAGCAGTGGCCGACCAGGGCGATTACCGGCCCGAACCAGCCGCCGCGAACTGATCGGTCGTAGCCGCGTGGCTGCCAACACCACCCCTGTGGTGTCGTCGAATGCGGCACCCGACACACCGACGCGGGCCGCGTGGCTCGCGCTGGCAGGGTGCCTCCTTGGTGTGTTCATGCAGATGCTGGACACGACGATCGTCAACATCGCGCTCCCCGACCTCACCGTCGACCTCGGCGCGTCGACGTCGGAGCAGTTGTTCGTCCTGAGCGTGTACACGCTGGCCTTCGCATGCACGCTCCTGACTGCTGCGACGCTGGGTGGTCGCCTCGGTCGACGTCGCATGTTCATCTTCGCGATGGTCGCGTTCACGGTCACGTCCGTGCTGTGCGGCCTGGCCCGCAGCCCGCTCGAGCTGATCATCTGCCGCGGCGCCCAGGGCATGAGCGCAGCGCTGATGTCGGCACAGACGTTGGCGCTGATCGCTGCGTTGTTCCCCAAGTCGCGCCACGGCGCGGTCTTCGGCATCTACGGCGCGGTCGCGGGACTGGCGGCCATGTTGGGACCGGTCCTCGGCGGACTCCTGGTGACCGGGGATCTGTTCGGTTGGGGATGGCGCGCGATCTTCTTCGTCAATGTTCCGATCGGCATCGTGGCATGCGTGCTCGCGGGCCGTCGACTTCCGCAGATGCGCGACGCCGACCCGCCGCGGCTCGATCTGGTCGGTGTGGCGCTGTCGACCGCCGGCCTGTTCCTGCTGCTCTACCCGCTGGCGGTGGGCCGCGAGCAGAACTGGCCACCGCGTCTGTGGGCCATGATGGGTGCGGCAGTGGTCCTGTTGGGCCTGTTCGTCGTCGTCGAACGTCGTCTGCTCCGCAGCGGAGGCGCTCCACTGCTCCGACTCGATCTCTTCGCGTCTCGACGATTCTCCGTGGGGCTGCTTCTCTCGCTGCTGTTCTTCAGCGTCTTCGCGGGATTCTTTTTCACGGTGTCGGTCGCGACCCAGTTCGGCCTCGGCTATTCGGCGTTGCGCACCGGGCTGCTCGCACTTCCATTCGCGATCGGGGCGGCCGCGGGTTCCGTCGGTTCGCCGCTTGTGGTTCGTCGGCTCGGGCCGGCACGCACACTGTGCCTCGGTGTCCTGATCTTGTCGGCGGGACTCGCCTGGCTCGCAGCAGAATTGGAGCCACAGACCGCGTCCTTGTCGGTGGCGGCCGTCATCGCGCCGCTCGTCGTCGGCGGTATCGGCACGGGATTCTTCATCGCTCCACTGCAGACGGCGATCCTCTCCGACACGAACGACCAGAACATCGGCTCCGCGTCGGGCTGTGTACCGACGGTGCAGCAGATCGGCGCCTCGATCGGACTGGCCGTGGTCACGATCTTCTTCTTCGGTCAGGTCTCGGCCCAGTCGGTCGAGGCGGTTCCCGCCGCGCGCGCCGGATTGTCTGCAGCGCTCGAGAACACCGACGTCGACCCGATGTTCCGCGGTGCGGTGGCCGACCGTTTCGCCGACTGCGCGTCGGCTCAACTGAGCTCGGCGCATCCCGAAACTCCCGCACCGGGTTGCTCGACGTCGGGGTCTGCCCAGCAGGGCGTGGCCGCCACTGTCGCAAGGCAGGCGGCGCCGGAACTCAAGACAGCGGGCCGGCACGTCGCGGCACAGAGTTTCATGGGCGCATTCCGCGCGACCCTCTGGGTGCTCGCGATCCTCGGCTGTGTGATCGCTGTGCTGTCGCTCGCGCTCGGGCGTCGCAGTGGCGACCAACAGCCGCAGTAGCGCCCAGCAGTCGGGTAGCAACCAAAAGACTGCCGCAACCAACAAGCAGGACGGCTCACGAAATACCAACGCCCGCATCCGATTTCGGATGCGGGCGGTGGTGGTCGTGCCTTACGCCTTCAGTTGGCGCCAGTGCTTTAGGACTGGCCGACCTCGAAGCGGGTGAACGCCTTGACGGTGGCGCCCGCCTCGTCGAGAACGTTCTTGACGGTCTGCTTGGAGTCCTTCACGAACGGCTGGTCGATGAGGACCGAATCCTTGAAGAATCCGGTCAGACGGCCTTCGACGATCTTCGGCAGAGCCTTCTCCGGCTTGCCTTCTGCCTTGGCGGTCTCCTCGGCGATACGACGCTCGTTCTCGACGACGTCAGCGGGGACCTCGTCGCGAGTGGCGTAACGCGCCTTGAGAGCGGCAACCTGCTGTGCGGCATTGCGCGCGGCCTCGGCAGCGGCATCGCCGTCGCCGTCGTAGGACACGAGAACGCCGACGGCGGGAGGCAGGTCGGATGCACGCTTGTGCAGGTACACGGCGACGGGTCCGTCGTAGTAGACGACACGACGCAGTTCGAGCTTCTCGCCGATCTTGGCCGAGAGCGCATGCACGGCATCGGCGACGGTGCCGTCACCGAGCTTGGCTGCCTTGAGCTCCTCGATGTCGCTGGTCTTTGCGACCAGAGCGGAATCGAGAACCTGGTCGGCGAGCGCCTGGAACTCGGCGTTCTTCGCGACGAAGTCTGTCTCGGAGTTGAGCTCGATCATCGCGCCACCCTTGGCGGCGACGAGGCCTTCGGCGGTGGAGCGCTCTGCGCGCTTGCCCACGTCCTTGGCACCCTTGATACGGAGCTCCTCGACAGCCTTGTCGAAGTCGCCGTCGTTGTTCTCGAGGGCCTTCTTGCAGTCCAACATGCCTGAACCGGTGAGCTCACGGAGACGCTTCACATCGGCTGCGGTGTAGTTCGCCATCGTTGGCGAGCCTCCTTCAAGTGGGTTAAACGGTGCGGGTGCTCGCAGAATCCGGAGGGATCCTGCGAGCACCCGCCGGTGGCTATCGGCTACGCGCGTCAGGCGGTAGCGGGCGGCTCCGTTGCGGCGGGAGCCTCGGCAGCAACCTCTGCTGCCGGTGCGGCAGCCTGGGTCAGCAGTTCCTGCTCCCACTCGGCGAGCGGCTCGCCTGCGGCGGCGTCGGGCTTGGCGTCCGAGGATGCCTGGCCTGCGCGAGCCTGAACACCCTCGGCGACGGCCGAAGCCACGACGCGGGTGAGCAGTGCAGCACTGCGGATCGCGTCGTCGTTACCCGGGATCGGGTAGTCGACGAGGTCGGGATCGCAGTTGGTGTCGAGGATCGCGATGACCGGGATGTTGAGCTTGCGTGCCTCACCGACAGCAATGTGCTCCTTGTTGGTGTCCACCACCCAAATGGCAGAAGGCACCTTGGCCATATCCCGGATACCGCCGAGTGTCCGCTCGAGCTTGTTCTTCTCGCGGGTCAGCATCAGGATTTCTTTCTTGGTGCGACCCTCGAAACCGCCGGTCTGCTCCATGGTCTCGAGTTCCTTGAGACGCTGCAGACGCTTGTGGACGGTCTGGAAGTTGGTGAGCATGCCGCCGAGCCAGCGCTGGTTCACGTAGGGCATGCCGACGCGGGTGGCCTCAGCGGCGATCGACTCCTGAGCCTGCTTCTTGGTGCCGACGAACAGGATGGTGCCGCCGTGGGCGACGGTCTCCTTCACGAACTCGTAGGCCTTGTCGATGTAGGTCAGCGTCTGCTGTAGATCGATGATGTAGATGCCGTTGCGGTCGGTGAAGATGAATCGCTTCATCTTCGGGTTCCAACGGCGGGTCTGATGCCCGAAGTGTGCGCCGCTGTCGAGCAGCTGCTTCATGGTTACGACAGCCATGAGTCTTCTATCCTTTGTGTGCAGTTGATATCGCCATCGGGTGATGGCGATCCTGGCGCCTGCGTCGCGCGGACCCGGGTGTCCGGGACCGCCCGCGCGAGTTTGTCGGCTCTCACACGCGACCGTGGTCGCCGTGGTGCATTGCCTGATGCGGGCGCGCGAAGTCACCTCATCCGCGGATGAGATGCCCCATCAGCTTACGCCGCCGCAGTTCAGAACCCAAAACGCCTCCTGCACGGCCCACCTTTGAAGAATTCTTTCGCGGCAAGGGAGCTTTCCGCGTCGCGCGCGCGTCAGAGTCGGCATGGACACCCACAGAGTCGACACGACCACCGACGACGAGCCGACCAACTCACACTCCGACGACCCAACCGGGCGCCTCCCGATTGTTCGACGACTGCTCGTCGTCCTCACCGACATCGCCCTGACCAGCGCACTTCTGCTGGGCGTTCCATCGCTTGCCGCCGCCCGTCCGCCCACCTACACCGCGCCGCTCGCTCCCAAGCCGACGGTGGTCACCGGATTCGACGAGCCGGATCAGCGGTGGCACGCGGGCCACCGTGGCGTCGACCTCGCCGTCGTCGAGGGCACGCCGGTTCTCGCGGCAGGCGACGGGGTGGTCCGGTTCGCGGGCGAGGTCGGCGGCAAGTCGACGGTGTCGATCCAGCATGCCGACGGCCTGATCACCACCTATGAGCCGGTCCGCCCCACGGTTCGGCGCGGAGATCGTGTGAGTCGCGGGGCATCCATTGGGACAGCGCTTGGCGGACACCCCGGATGTCCGACGACCGCCTGCGTGCATTGGGGCGCACGACGCGGCGCGGGGCGCAGCGCCGACTACGTCGACCCGCTCGGACTACTCGGAGCGGTACGGGTGCGCCTCAAACCGCTTGACGGCTGACGCGCCAAGGCTTTTCGGGATTCTCCCGGATCACGCCCGCGGATGCGCCTGACGGTGGGCCGCACGCAGACGTTCGACGCTGACGTGCGTGTAGAGCTGCGTCGTCGCCAACGACGCGTGGCCGAGGAGTTCCTGCACCACACGGAGATCGGCCCCGCCCTCGAGGAGGTGGGTCGCGGCGGAATGTCGGAGACCGTGGGGCCCCATCGACGGCCCGCCCGCGGCCTCGACGGCCCGGTGCACGACGCTGCGAGCTATGCGCTGATCGAGGCGTCCGCCGCGCGCACCGAGCAACAGCGCTTCTCCTGATCGTGGACCCACCAACGACGGTCGTCCGTCGCTTAGCCAGCGGGCCACGGCTTTCGCCGCGGGCGCCCCGTAGGGCACCGTGCGCTCTTTGTTGCCCTTCCCGATCACGCGCACCACCCGGCGGTGGCCATCGATGTCCGCAATGTTCAGCCCGCACAACTCGCCGACGCGAATCCCCGTGGCGTACAACAACTCCAGAATCGCGATGTCTCGCAGCGCAAGGGGCTCGTCGCTCTCGCGAAGCGACACGGCTTCTTCGCCTCCGTCGGCATCGGTCTCCGCTGCGGGGCTCTGCTGCCCCGCAGCGGCAATCGCGGCGGCCGCCTCGTCGGGCGCGAGGATCGGTGGCAGTGTGCGATGTGCTTTGGGTGCCTGCAGTCGGGTCGACGGATCGTCGCCGAGTATCTGTTCTCTGGAGGCCCAGGCGCAGAACGTCTTTGCCGACGACACCTGACGCGCGACGGTGGTTCGGGCCGCGCCGCGTCGAGTGTGTTCGGCCAGCCAGGACCTCAGTAATGCCAGATCGATGTCGCCGACAGGGACTCCCCTGGCGCCCGCGAACGCGATCAGGCCTCGCACATCCGACAGGTATGCACGGATGGTGTGCTCACTGCGGCCGCGCTCGTGTCGCAGATGGTCGGCGAAGTCGTCGAGCACGGACATGGTCATCGATCGATGACAACGAACGACGCGCGTGTACGCAACCGCACACGCGCGTCGTTGTCAGATCGTCATTGGGTCAGATGGTCACGGGGGCGGATCGTCACGAGGTCTGATCGTTACCGGGTCAGATCCTCGCCTTGACGTTCGGGGCTCTGACCCCTGCGTCAACGGCTGCCGCGCAGGCGGGACAGCCGTCCGGCCACCCGACCGGCCGTCGCTCTTCAACCGTTGACGCCCGCGCCCTCCTCCTCGGCACGCAGATCGGACTTCCACTGCCGGAAACCCTCTTCCGTACGGCCCCGTCGCCAGTAGCCGGAAATCGACGCCCTCGCTGCGCTCACGCCACGCTCCTTGCGCACATAGCCGCGCAGGTTGTGCATGACGGCCTGCGCCTCGCCGTGGATGAAGACGTGCGGTTCGCCGTCGAGCCAGTCGGTCTCGCGCACCGCCGCGATCAGCGGGGCGTTGTCGCCCGCGCGGTCGTCGGACACCTCGCCCGCAGGACCGCCGCGATGGACCCAGGTGATCTGCACGCCGGACGGTACGTCGAGCGGAACCTCATCGTCGGGGCCTGCGACCTCGATGAACGCTTTCGCGATCGCACCCTCGGGCAACGACTCGACGGCCGCGGCCAGCGCGGGAAGGCCTGCTTCGTCCGCGGCCAGCAGGTGCCATGCGGCGTCGTTGTCGGGGCGGTAGCCACTACCCGGACCGAGGAAGTGCACGGTGGAACCGGGAGCAACCGTCGCGGCCCAGGGACCGGCGATGCCCTCGTCGCCGTGCACCACGAAGTCGATTGCGATCTCGCGCGCGTCCTCGTCGACAGTGCGAATGGTGTACGTGCGCAACACGGGCTGCTGTTCCGGCGGTAGCGACCGCGACGCCCTCGGGTCGAAGTCGTCCGGGAAGTCGACACCGTCGGGCATGAAGATCAACTTCACGTACATGTCGGTGTCGCGCTCGTCCCGTGGCGGTAGTGCCACGGCGAAATCGCCGAAGCCGTCACCACCCAGATAGAGCCTCACCATGTGGGGTGTGATCTGCTCTCGCCGGAGCACCGTCATCGAATTCACGCGCTTTGCCATGAAACCTCCTAATGCGTTCCAGCTTACGCCACTCGAATTAGGGTTACCTAAATCGCGAGTCTCCATCCCGCACCGTCGCCGGCGATCAGACCTGCAATCTCCAGTCCCGCGAGCGCAGCACGAACGATACCGACGTCGAGGCCCGCGGCGAACGAGATCTCGGTGATCGTTGCACTCCCCTGACCGGGAATCGCGTCGTGGACCCGCTTTTCGTCGTCGGTCAGCGTGTCGGTGGGCCTGTCGCGACCGCGTCCGGGGTCGCCGCCTCCGTCGGGTACCGCCAGTGTGATGACCGACGCCGCGTCGGTCACGAGCACGCCGAGCCCATCGGCGATCAGGCGATGGCAGCCCACTGACGTCGCCGAGGTGACCGGTCCCGGAACGGCGCCGACCGGGCGGTCGATCGTGCGTGCCCATGCCGCCGTGTTCGCGGCGCCCGATCTCTTACCCGCCTCGACGACAACCGTTGCCGACGACAGCGCCGCGACCAACCGATTTCTCGTGAGGAACCGGTGCCGTGCGGCCGTGGTGCCCGGCGCGTACTCGGTCACCACGGCTCCACTGCCCGCGATCTCGGCAAGCAGCCGGGCATGTCCCGCCGGATAGTCACGGTCGATCCCGCAGGCAAGGACCGCCACGGTGATGCCTGCCGATGCGAGCGCGGCACGATGCGCGGCGCCGTCGACGCCATAGGCACCACCCGAGACAACAGCCCACCCCTGCGCACACAGCTCGCTGGAGAGCTTCCCGGTGACGTGCTCGCCGTACGACGACGCCGCTCGCGATCCGACGAGCGCAATCGAAGCGGCCGCGACGTCGTCGAGGCGCGCTGGGCCGCGCACCCAGAGTGCGATGGGTTCGTCGCCGTGCACATTCGGCTCGAGTCGCGTCAACGGAAGCAACGACCAGGCGGGCCATTCGGAGTCGTCGGACGTGATCAAGCGAGCATCAACCGCGTGCGCGGTGTCGAGATCCTCGGCGGGAGTGCAACTCTCGGCTCGAGCGCTTGTCGGACCCAGAACCGCCTCGTGACCGCTCGGTACCCGTCGACGACGAATGGCGTCGGCCGCGGCCTCTGCTCCGATGTCGTCGACGAGATGTCGGATGGAAGAACACGGAGGTTCGGCCACAGCACTCAGATAGGCCCACGCACGCAGCAGCTCATCGTTGTGGTGGGTGTCGGCGTACACGGTCATCGAAATCCCCCTCGGTCTCGGTACAGAAGTGCTTGCGCCACATCGGTTTCGGTCGGTACGTCGCCACCGCGCAAGTCGGCCAAAGTCCACGCGACCCGCAAAGCCCGATCGACGCCCCGCGTTGTCACGCGCCCCTCCCGAACACAGACGTCGACGGGCCGAAGGGCCTTGGGTGACAGCCGAAACTGTTGTCGCAGTGCCGAACCGGGCACTTCGGAGTTGGTTCGCCAGCCGTGTTCACGCCATCGTTCTATTGCCGCGGAACGAGCGGCGGTCACCCTTGCCCGGATGTCGGCGCTCGACTCCTCCGCTGCCATCATCAGCGCGGCGTTTCCCGGCGGCTCCATCTGCACCCGCAGATCGACACGGTCCATCAGCGGTCCGGACAGCTTGCCCAGATAGCGCCGCCGCACGACCGCGCTGCAGACACAGTCGACGTCGTGCACCGGGGCACAGGCACACGGATTCGCGGCGAGAAGCAGCTGGAAGCGCGCCGGATAGGTGGCAACCCCGTCGCGACGACTGATCCGCACCTCCCCCTCTTCGAGTGGTTGTCGCAGGGAGTCAAGCACTTTGGGCCCCATCTCGGCACACTCATCGAGGAAGAGAATTCCTCGATGTGCCAGCGATACCGCTCCGGGCCGCGCGATGCCGGTACCGCCACCGACCAGGGCTGTGGTCGAGGTGCTGTGGTGTGGGGCCACAAACGGTGGCGACGTGATCAGCGGCTGGCCCGGACGCAACCGTCCCGCGATCGAGTGAAGCGCGGTGACCTCCAGTGATTCCTCCTCCTCGAGGGGCGGGAGAATGCCCGGAAGTCGGCGGGCCAGCATCGTCTTCCCGATACCCGGTGGGCCGGTCATCATGACGTGATGTGCACCGGCAGCGGCGATTTCAAGTACGTGGCGCGCCTCGCTCTGACCGATCACATCGGCCATGTCGGCGATCGGATCCGCGGGGAGCGCCTTGATCTCACACACCGTGTCCAGCACGCACTCGCCGCGCAGCCACGAGGCCACCTCAGACAGCGAATGCGCGCCGCCGACCTCGATATCGCGCACGAGGGTCGCCTCACCAACCGACTCGATCGGCACGACTGCACGAGCGAAACCCGCGTTGCGCGCCTCGATCACCGCCGGAAGCACGCCGCGCACCGGACGGAGACGTCCGTCGAGCGCCAGCTCGCCCAGGAAGATCGTCCCGCCCAACCTCGACGTGGGAACAGCGTCCGTCGCGGCAAGTATCGAAACTGCAAGGGCCAGATCGTGTCCCGACCCGCTCTTGGGCATCTCCGCGGGCGCCAGGTTGACCGTCACCTTCTTCTCGGGGAACTTGACCCCCGAATTCGAGATGGCGGCCCGCACCCGGTCGCGCGCCTCTCGCAACGACGAATCGACGTTGCCCGACAACGAAAAGCCCGGCAACCCCTGACTCAGAGATGCCTGCACCTCGATCACGCCTGCCTCAAAAGCGTTCAGACCAACCGAATGACAACGCCCCAACGACATCGCACGTCCCTACTCGAATACGCCACTGTGGTGGCGCAACGCAGCGAACTCTGTGCGATCGGGATAGTGTGAATCGAGTTGTACCGAGATCACGTCGAATCGGATGGTCGGCCAGTACATCTCCTGCTCGGTGAGCCAGATCCGTGTCAATCGGCGCAGGCGCGACAACTTGTCGGCGGTCACCGCCTGCGCGGGATCGCCGAACACCCGACTGGCCCTCGTCTTGACCTCGACGACGACCAGCGTCGGGTCAAAGTCGACGTTGTCGTTGGCGATCAGATCGATCTCGCCATACCGACAACGCCAATTCCGTTCCAGGACAGACCAACCCAGATCGATGACATATCTGGCTGCCAGATCTTCACCCAGCTGCCCGATGAAGGCCCGCCGATCCGGACGCCGCTCCGACGACTCGCTTCTCATGCCACAACAGTGGCCGACGACGACGACGAGACAGCGAGAGAACCGGGATCAGTGCCTAGGTTGTGGAGCGACCGCCACCTGTGGACAGACGGTCATGACCCTCACGGCTCGTCTGGCAGCCGCAGCTCGGGCTTCTCGAGTTCCTCGATGTTGACGTCCTTGAACGTGATCACCCGCACCTGCTTGACGAATCGAGCAGGACGGTACATGTCCCAGACCCAGGCGTCGCTCATGCGGAGCTCGAAGTACACCTCGCCATCGGTATTGCGCGGGACCATCTCCACGGCATTGGCAAGGTAGAAGCGCCGCTCGGTCTCCACCACGTAGGTGAACTGGCCGACGATGTCCTTGTACTCCCGATACAGGGACAACTCCATCTCGGTTTCGTACTTCTCGAGATCCTCAGCGCTCATCGTGCAAGCCTATCGCGATCGGGTTCTGGCGGGAGGTCTGGTCGGGGTCGGCGACGTCGGGCCGCGACGTTGCGATACGACATCCGGTGCTGGTGGGAGGGGCCATGCGCGTCGAGGCAGGCCATGTGATGCGCGGTGCTGTAGCCCTTGTGGATCGCGAAGTCGTAGCCGGGAACCTCGTCGTCCATCGCGACCATGATCCGGTCGCGTGTGACCTTCGCGAGGATGCTGGCGGCAGCGATGCATGCCGCCGCGCCGTCGCCGCCGATCACCGGGAGCGACGGCGCGGTCAGGCCCGGAACCGCGAATCCGTCGGAGAGGACGTATCCCGGTGTCACGTCGAGTTGTGCCACCGCTCGACGCATACCCTCGATATTGGCGACGTGGATACCGATCCGGTCGATCTCGTCGGCGTCGATGACGACAACCGACCAGCTCGCGGCATACCGCGTGACAGCACGATAGAGGGTTTCGCGCGTGGCCTCGGAGAGGCGTTTGGAATCGTCGAGATCAGCCAGCGACGTCAGCTGAGTCGGCTTGAGCACGCATGCGGCGACCACCAGTGGGCCTGCGCACGCACCCCGACCTGCTTCGTCGACGCCTGCGACCGGACCCAGACCACCGCGGTGCAGCGCGAACTCGAAAGTGCGCAACCCCGCGGCCCGCCGAACAGGTGACCTCGGCGGCCACGAACCCACGACGCTGCGACTGCTCACTGCTGCGGGTTGATCGAGCCGACACCACCGATCCGCGACACGGGGTAGATGATGAAGCGCACCTTGCCGCGGACGTCGGACACCGGAACGGTGCCTTGCAGCTCGTCGGTGACGTGATAACGCGAATCCGCCGAGTACTCGCGGTTGTCGCCCATGACCCAGAGGTTGCCGTCGGGCACCTTGATGGGGCCGAAGTCGGGACCGTAGCAACTGGTCACCTGGTTGTCGGGCTCACCGGACTGGCCCGACGCCACGTCGCGCGACTGAAGACTCTTGTCGATGTACGGCTCGTTCAACGGCTTGCCGTCGACCTTCACGCCCACCCCGTCAGAGTTGCGACATTCGACGGTCTGACCGCCGGTGGCGATCACGCGCTTGACCAGATCATTCTCGTCGGGCGGCGCGAAACCAAACCACGACAGACCGTTCTGCAGACCGTGAACGACGGGATTACTCGACCGCGGCGACTCCCAGTCGCCATCCCACGACGATGTCGGGGCACGAAAAACGACCACATCGCCGGGCTTCGGATCGCCGAAGCGATACGCAAGCTTGTCGATGACGATGCGGTCGTTGGTGCACCCCTGACATCCGATGAGCGTCGACTCCATCGACTCCGACGGGATCACATACTGCCGACCGATGAAGGTCTGCAGAATCCACGTCACCAGCAGAACGCACGCGACGATGATGATCGTCTCGCGCAGCCATGAACCACGTTTCCGTTTCGGTTCGTCGTCGTCATCCTTGGTACGCCAGGGGCGCTCCTCGGAGTTCTCGGACCGGCGGTCGACAGGATCTGCCGGGCTCGAATGGGCGTCGTCTGCGTCGGAGTGATTCGCCGCGCTGTGTTCGGATGCCACGTCGTCAGGGTAGACGCGTCAGCGCTTTTCCTTGATCTTGGCTGCCTTGCCGCGCAGATCGCGCAGGTAGTAGAGCTTCGCGCGACGCACGTCGCCGCGAGTCAGGACGTCGATCTTGGCGATGTTGGGGCTGTGCACCGGGAAGGTACGCTCCACGCCGACACCGAACGACACCTTACGGACGGTGAAGGTCTCGCGGACACCGCCACCCTGGCGACGGATGACGACACCCTTGAAGACCTGGACGCGCTCCTTGGAGCCTTCGATGACCTTGACGTGAACGTCGAGGGTGTCACCGGGGCCGAACGCGGGGATGTCGTCGCGCAGCGACTGCTTGTCGAGGAAGTCGAGGGTGTTCATGATGTCGTTGTTCCTTAATGTGGCTACTGATGAACAGAGGAACCTGGCGACCCCCGCCATTGGCGTCGACGTTCCGACGATACGGCGTGAAGGGTTCGAACCGGTTCGTGCTCCGAGTCATGCCCGAGACGTCGGTCGACGGCCTCAGGCAACCCGTCCATTGTGCCAGAGCACCAGGGTGGAAGTGAAATCGCGCGTCCGCGGTACGAGCAGGCAGCCCAAACGGCGGCTCACGTTCGCGGCGACGGCGGCGATGCCACCGCAACACCCTCTGCCACCAGCACCGATGCAATTCCCTGCGGCATCGTCATGGCCGACGCCACGATGACGGGTGTCAGCCGCGCGCGTGCCATCTCGGCGACGATCGCGTATTCGGGCGGGCCTCCATCGCCCGCGAGCAACTCGCTGGGTGCGATCGCGAAACCCGGGCGCTGATACGGCTGCGGGTCGCTGGTCGCGACCACCCTGACCTGGCCTCCGTCCGCGTCGGTTCCGACGCCGATCGCCACACGCATCCACTCGGAGAAGGGCGACGGCAGCGACGTCTGCAATATCGCCGCACGCTCGATCAGCCATGTCGGGTCGATGTCGGGGGTACTGGCCTGGCCTCCCACGGCGCGGGCACCCTGCAGCGCGCCACCCGCCGACGCCCCCAGCGCCCCGAGCGCCCCGAAACCTCCCGCCGTCATCATGCCGCTGGTCGCAGCCGGCGGAGTCGATTCGGTTCGCTGTTCCGAATCGGCCACCTGTGCTGCGGAATCGCACGCATCCCCGGCGCGCCCGGTGTACTCGTCACCCGCGGCGGACAGCGCGTATCGACCCGCGCTCGCCGCCGACACCCGAGCCGAGTCGTCGCCGAGTGCGTCGGCCACCGAGCCCGCCAACCGGTCGCGATCGGCGATGGACGCGAGCAGTGTCATCTCCGCACGCGCGTCGACGGTCGCCAGTGCAAAGGCGTCGAGCGACGTGGCGAATGCGGCGAATCTGTCGGCAACGCCGCGCATGCCGGCGACGTCCGACGTCACCTGCGTGAGGGCGTCGATCAGCCCGTCGTGGAAGCGTCCCGACCCGTCGTGATCGCGTCGTAGGGCGTCGATGACGTCGGCGAGGTCGCGCAGTTCGTCACCGATTCCGCGGAGGCGGCGGCCACAGTCGACGAGCGCGGTCTCGTCGGCGCTCGGCCAGCACCCAGGTGCGAGCGATTCGGCAAGACGTCGAAGCTCCTCCGTCGCGCCGGCCGCGGGGTACGTGGTGTTCACGCGTCCGTTCATGGCGCGCCCCTGTCTGATCCGGCGATCTGACCGGATGTGCGGAACTGAGCGTCGAGTTCGCGGTCGACCTCGACCACCTGCGTCGCCCCGGCGACGGCGTTGTCGGCGATGACCGTGAGCGCCTGCGACAGCCCCTCGACTCCACGCGAGCACCCCTGTTCCGCACGCAGCGCCCCCGGACGAAACGCCGCGGCGGGCGCGCCCTGACCCATCGCGTCACCGACGACGAGTCCGACGGCCATCACTTCGTCGCCCATCGCGTCGACGCGTCGGGCGATCTCGGACAGTCGGCGCCTCAGATCGGCGGTCGCCGTGCCGTCGACACGCATCGTCGACGCGTCGTCGTGAGGTGTGCGCGACGGCTCGTTCATCCGGGCACCTCGTCTCGACGCGTCGGCGCCTCGTCGTGGCTTCGCCGGACGTCGGAGTAGGTGGGTCCGAGCTCGGACACGGTGCGCAACAGGCGCTCTCGCTGGTCGTGGAGCTCCAAGTCTGCGCGCGTGGCTAGTTCGACAATGGTCGAGGAGAGCTGATCAGCACGGTAGTGGCGCAATGCGGCAGGGCGAATGTCGACGTCGCGCACGAGTCCCCGCGATCCGACGGTCACGCTCACCAACCGATCGGGAGTCGACGCCTGCGCGGTCAGCCGATCGAGTTCGTTTGCGACTCTTGCCAATTCGACGCGCTGATGGTCGACCTCGTCGAGCATGCGTGTCCATCGATCCCGCACAGCACTCCCCTCCCCACCCCGGCCAACCGCTTCGCTGTCACTGCCCGGTTTGCGGAGATCATAACCGGACGCCGACCGGCACACGCCGTCTCAATGCACACCTGTGGAAATCGCGGACCGCCGAGAAGGCCCCGGAGAGCCCGCCATGGAAGCCAGGAGAGTCAGTCGTCGAGCAGGTCGGGTCTGCGCTCGCGAGTTCGTTCCAGCGACTGCTCGTGACGCCAGGCGGCGACTTTGGCGTGGTCGCCACTGAGCAAGACCGGCGGGACGTCGAGTCCGCGCCACTGCACGGGACGGGTGTAGCTCGGACCTTCGAGCAGCCCGTCGGAGAACGAATCCTCCTCGTGCGAGCGCGGGTTGCCGAGGACACCGTCGATGAGCCGCACGGTCGCCTCGATCATCGCCATCGCGGCCACTTCGCCACCGATCAGCACGAAATCGCCGAGGGAGACCTCTTCGACGCGGACGCGCCGGGCGGCGTCGTCGAAGACTCGCTGGTCGATTCCCTCGTACCTGCCGCACGCGAACACGAGATGCTTTTCGCGGCTGTAGCGTTGCGCGGTTTCTTGTCGGAATGGAACGCCCGCGGGCGTCGGGACCACGAGGAGGGCGTCGTCTGGGCACACCTCATCGAGACACGGCCCCCAGACGTCGGGTTTCATCACCATGCCCGGCCCGCCACCGTACGGCGAATCGTCGACGGCGCGGTGGATGTCGTGGGTCCAGTCACGGAGATCGTGAACCCCGACCTCGATCGCCCCCTTGTCGATCGCCTTGCCCAGCAACGCAATACGCAGGGGATCGAGATACTCGGGAAAAATGGAGACGATATCGATGCGCATGGGACCGGTGCGCAAAGGATCCGCGCGTACCGAATCCGTACGCGGTGATTCGCTCATGACTCGCCGACGTCGAGCAGCCCGTCGGGCGGGTCGATCACGATGCCGTCGAGTCCGACGGTCGGCACGATCTCGCGCACGAACGGCACCAGAACCTCGCGCCCATCGGCTGTCTTCACGGCCAGCAGATCGTTGGCAGGCAGATGCAGCACCGAGCCGACAACGCCAACCCGTTCGCCCTCGATGGTGGTGACCTCGACGCCTTCGAGTTCGTGGTCATAGAACTCGTCCGGGTCGTCGCCCGAGTCGACGTCGGCGCTGTCGATGAGGAAGAGCGTGCCGCGCAATGCGTCGGCCGCGGTGCGGTCGGACACCTCGGCCAACGACAGCAACAGCCGCCCGGCATGCTGCCGGGCGGCTGTCACCGTGTAATTCTTTTCGTCTCCCCCACGACCGGGTCGGCCACGGACGACCGAGCCGACCGCGAAGCGATCCTCCGGAACGTCGGTACGCACGTCGACAACTACTTCACCACGAATACCGTGTGACTTCGCGACACGTCCGACGACGAGATCCATCGTGGAGCGTCTACTCAGCGATCGGTGTCGACGATGTCGACGCGCACACCACGGCCACCGATTCCGGAGACCAGGGTGCGCAACGCGGTTGCCGTGCGACCGTTACGACCGATGACTTTTCCGAGATCCTCAGGGTTGACGTGTACCTCGACGAGGCGGCCTCGCCGACCGGTGATCAGTTCGACGCGCACGTCGTCGGGGTTGGCAACGATTCCGCGGACGAGATGTTCGACCGCGTCGGCGACGACAGCGCTCACGCCTGGTCCTTGGCGTCGCCGGCAGCAGCCTCAGCCGGAGCCTCGTCTGCGGCAGGCGCATCGTCAGCCTTCTTGGCGGCCTTCTTCTTGGGGGTGGTCGCCTCGGCGACGGGCTCGCTGTCGGCGGCGGCGAGTGCCGCGTTGAACAGGTCGAGCTTGGAGGTCTTGGGCTCGGCAACCTTCAGCGTGCCCTCGGCGCCCGGCAGACCCTTGTACTTCTGCCAATCACCGGTGATCTTGAGGATCGCGGCGACGGGCTCGGTCGGCTGTGCGCCGACACCCAGCCAGTACTGCGCGCGCTCGGAATCGACCTCGATGAGGCTCGGCTCTTCCTTCGGGTGGTACTTGCCGATGGTCTCGATCACCCGGCCGTTGCGGCGGGTCCGAGAATCTGCGACGACGATGCGGTACTGCGGGTTGCGGATCTTGCCGAGCCGCGTGAGCTTGATCTTGACAGACATGTGTTGCTTCTCCAGTGGTCACTGCGCAATTCAGCGGCCCGCCGGAAGTGGCGGACCCGGTTTTGCGATCTATTCGGGTGTGACCGTCGGGCGGTGCGTAACCGGTCCGACGAACCGAGGATCCATTGTGCCAGACGGCACCGGGGAGGAGAAATCGCCGCGACTGCGGCGCTGTCAACGCGTATGGAGTATGCGGATGCCCACCCCGCGACAAGGCAACCGCATGCTCCATACGACAGAAACGGACCCACAGGCCACACAACCGCGCTCGGCCCCCCAGAACGAGCGTTGCGCGTGGCCCGACCGAAGTCGGGACCGCCGACGCGCCTCAATGCAACGTGAGTGCCACCCTACTAGGCGGTAACAAGGGAAACCACGGCATGAAAGGTGGCGTACCTCACACCGGATTCGTCGCCGGCCCGAAAGCGTGACCGTCAGACGACATGACCGCCTGCGCACACAACGGCGCGGGGGCGTCGAAGCGTCGAGAGATCCGCCCGAGGATCGTCATCGAGGACGAGGAAGTCGGCGCGGTCACCGTGCTCGAGAGTTCCCGCTCCGAGCCAGCGTCGGGGTTCGGTGGTCGCCGATGCGAGAGCACCTGCGGCACCGAGGCCGATACCCGCGAGCCGCTCGATCTCGTCGACGATGCGCCCATGCCCGATGAATCCACCGGCATCGGTACCCGCGTACATCGCAACGCCCGCCTCGCGCGCCGCGGCAAATGTCGCGGGCGCATCGGCATGCAGCTTGCGCATGTGCGCGGCGTAAGTCGGGTATTTGTCTGCGCCCGCGGCGATCTCGGGGAAGTTGTCGACCTGAATCATGGTGGGCACCAGGGCAATCGACTTCTCGACCAGCAGGTCGATCTGATCGGCGTGTAGGCCGGTGCCGTGCTCGATGCAGTCGACGCCAGCCGCGATGAGGTCGTCGAGCCCGTCACTGCCGAACACATGCGCCGTGATGCGAGCACCCGCGTCATGCGCCGCGGCAACGGCACCGTCGAGTTGGGATCGGGTCCACAGCGGGGCGAGGTCGCCCACCCCGCGGTCGATCCAGTCACCGACGAGCTTGACCCAGCCGTCGCCTGCAGCAGCCTGTCGGGCCACCTCAGCGGGTAGGTCGTCGGGGTCGTCGAGTTCGATGCCGTATCCGCGCAGGTACCGCTTGGCGCGCGCGATGTGCTTGCCGGACCGGATGAACAGGGGGCCGGCGTCGGCGTCGAGTGGGTGGGTGTCGAGCGGTGAACCGACCTCGCGGATGAGCAGTGCCCCGGCTTCGGCGTCGGCGCGCGCGAACGCGCGGGCCTGCTCGATGGTCACGCCGAGTCCCGGCGCGATTCCCACGTGATTGTGGGCATCAACGAGTCCCGGAACGATCCAGCCGTCGGAGGCGACGGTCGTGGCGTCGGGCACCGGCTCGCGGGAGATGGTCTCACCGACCACCCACAGCTCGACGAGCTCATCGGTCAACGGATCGTGACCGCGATAGTGACGTGCCGTCGACGAGCCGCGACCGCTCACGGCTACTTCTTCTTCGGCTGCTGGAACTGCGAGATATCGATGCCTTCGAGGCCAGGGGGCAGTTCGTCGAGACCAGCAGGCATGCCCGAGAGATCGGGGAAACCACCGGGCATACCGGGGAAACCGCCGCGCACCTTCGGTGGTGTCGGTCCGCGTCCCTTGGCTTTGCCTTTCTTGCCCTTGCCCTTTTTACGGTTGGTCTTGCGAGAACCGCCGCCCAAGCCCATGCGACCGGACATCTGAGCCATCATCTTGCGAGCCTCGAAGAACCGGTCGACAAGCTGATTGACCTCGCTGACCGTGACACCCGAGCCGTTCGCGATGCGAAGTCGGCGTGAGGCGTTGATGATCTTCGGGTTGTCGCGCTCGGCGGGCGTCATACCCCGGATGATGGCTTGCACGCGGTCGAGTTGCTTGTCGTCGACCTGCGAGAGAGCGTCTTTCATCTGGTTGGCGCCCGGCAGCATCCCGAGGATGTTGCCGATCGGTCCCATGCGCCGCAGCATCTGCATCTGCTCGAGGAAGTCTTCGAGCGTCAGCTCGCCCTGACTGATCTTCTGCGCTGCGGCCTCGGCCTGCTGGGCGTCCCAATGCTGCTCTGCCTGCTCGATCAGGCTGAGCACATCGCCCATGCCCAGGATGCGACTCGCCATGCGGTCGGGATGGAAGACGTCGAAGTCCTCGAGCTTCTCACCCGACGACGCGAACATGATCGGCTGTCCGGTCACCTCGCGCACCGACAGCGCGGCACCGCCCCGCGCATCGCCGTCGAGCTTGGTGAGCACCACGCCGGTGAATCCGACGCCGCTCTGGAATGCTTCCGCGGTGGCAACCGCGTCCTGACCGATCATCGCGTCGACGACGAAGAGCACTTCGTCGGGCTGGGTTGCCTCACGGATATCGGAGGCCTGGCCCATCAGCTCCTCGTCGATACCGAGGCGACCGGCGGTGTCGATGACCACGACGTCGTAGTGGTGATCGCGGGCCTCGGCGACGCCCGCGCGCGCGACGGCGACGGGATCGCCGTGGCTGACCGTGCCCAGATCGCCCGTCTGGCCGATGCTGGTCCCGGGATCGGGCGCGAACACCGGGACACCCGCGCGCTCGCCGACGATCTGCAGCTGAGAAACGGCACCTGGCCGCTGGAGGTCGCAGGCGACGAGCAGCGGAGTGTGACCCTGTTGCTTGAGCCAGTGGCCGAGCTTGCCCGCGAGGGTGGTCTTACCCGCGCCCTGCAGGCCCGCGAGCATGATGACGGTCGGCGGGTTCTTGGCGAACTGCACGCGCCGCGTCTCGCCGCCGAGGATGCCGATGAGCTCCTCGTTGACGATCTTGACGACCTGCTGGGCGGGGTTGAGCGCCTGCGAGACCTCGGCGCCCTTGGCGCGCTCCTTGATCCGGGCGATGAACGCGCGCACCACGGGGAGAGAGACGTCGGCCTCGAGCAGGGCAAGACGGATCTCACGTGCGGTGCGGTCGATGTCGGCATCGGACAGGCGTCCCTTGCCGCGCAAATCCTTCAGCGCACCGGTCAAGCGATCGGAGAGGGAGTCGAACATTGTTCCAGTGTCCCATGAGCCGGCGTGTGCTCGCCGCAGCGGTGCGTCTCGCGTTCACCCTGCCGACAGTCGACAGGGTGAACGCGATCGTCAACTGATCGGGACGCCCGAGCGTCCGGAGCCGGTCGTGCCCGCGGCGCCGCCGTCGTTGTCGTCCTCCGAACGCGGCTGAGGCGGTGGACATGCCGCGATCACGGCATCGGCCAAGGCGGTACGCGCCTGCGGGGTGTCGTCGGCCAGACGTAGACAGAAGTTGTCGACGACGGTCGGCCCGAGAGTCGTCACCTTCGCCCACCGGACGTCGGCTCCCTGTTGCTCGATGACCTTACTGACGCGACTGAGCAGGCCCAGGCGGTCGTCGGTGCGCAACTCCATCAGCACCTCGTCGTCGGACGGCGCGGAGGCCCAGAGGACCCGCGGCGGAGCGATGGCGAACAGCGCGGGTACGGCGTTCTTGGGATGCCCGGCACCATCGACGGCGGGATCGGTGCTTCCCGCCGCGGCACCGGCTCCGATCCCCGGTGCGGCATTCACCGAGCCGATTGTCGGGATCGGCGAACTGCTTTCGCGCGCGTCGAGTCGCTCGATGACGTCGATCTTGCCCTCCACGGCTGCGATCAACTGCTGGCGAAGCAGACCGGCCTCCGGCGGCGAGCCGAATGTCGGGACCACGACAAACGTGTTGACCCCGCGACGTTGCCCGTCCGACGTCTCGATTCCCTGCACCGTCGCGGAGTGCGACCGCAACCCGTTCAACGCGACGACTCCCGCCATCTTCGACAGCAGACCCGGCGTGTCGGGTGCGACCATCACCACGGTGAACGTGTGCGGTCCCTCCCCCGGCGTGATGCTGACCGCATACTCACCGGACTCTGCGAGTGCACGCGTCTGCGCACTGAGCGGTTCGGGCTCCTCGGGGGTCTCGCCGTCGATCAACCGCATCGTGCGTCGGACGAGATCGTTGATCAGCGACGCTTTCCACTCACCCCACACACCGGGACCCGTGGCCCGTGAATCCGCTTCGGCAAGTGCCGCAAGTAGTTCCAGCAGCACTCTGTCATATCCGAGAGTCTCTGCGACCTCTGTCGCGGTCGCCGGATCGTCGAGGTCGCGTCGCATCGCGATCGACGGCAGCAACAGATGATGACGCACCAACTCCGACAGCACGTCGACATCCTGCGGCCAGAGTCCGAACCGGTTGCCCACCTGTACGGCGAGTTCGGCTCCGACGATGCTGTGGTCGGCACCGCGTCCCTTGCCGAGGTCGTGGATCAGCGCCCCGAGCACCAGCAGGTCGGGTCGCGAGACGCGGGTGGTCATCGAGCTCGCGTAGGCGGCGGTCTCGACGAGGTGACGGTCGACGGTCCAGGTGTGCACTGCGTCTCGTGGCGGAAGGTCACGGACCGCACCCCACTCCGGCAGGAGTCTGCCCCACAACCCGGTGCGGTCGAGCGCCTCGATGGGATCGATCATGTGGTGCCCGGAGCCGAGCAGCACCAGCAGGTCGCTCAGCGCTTCTGCCGGCCACGGCTCGCGCAGTTCTGGTGCGTAGTCGGCGAGCCGCGAAAGCGTCGAGGCACTGATCGGCAGTCCGGTTCGCGCCGACGCCGACGCGACGCGAAGGATCAGTCCGGGATCTTTGCTCGGAATTGCGTTGCGCGCCAACACGATCTCACCGTTGTGCTCCACCACGCCCTCGTCGAGCGGACGTCGGATGGGCGATCGCCGCAGCTTGGACAGACCGCGGCGCGGTAACGCATTGCCCGCAGTCCGCAGGCCGACGTCGATCGAGTAGCTGATCGTGCGGGCGGAGTCGCTGATGACACGTGCGAGGTCGAAGCGGTCGCCGATCCGCAGCGATGCACCCATCTCGTCGGCGTCCTGTGCGCGCACCTGCTCCCGGGGACGTCCGGCGATCCGGTGCAGTTCGGTACGGATGTCCAACAATCGGTGATAGGCCATCTGCGGCCCCGCATTCGGCGAGTCGGGGCGCAGGCCTCCCATGCCGTCGGTGAGCTGCGCGATCGCCAGCGCGCCGAGGAGTTGCACGTCGCGTAGGCCGCCTCGACCGTTCTTCAGGTCGGGTTCCGCGCGATGCGCGATATCGCCCGCGCGACGCCATCGATCCTGTGCGTGCTCGACCACCTCGGGGAAGCGGTGCCTGATCTCGGTGCGCCACTGCTGGCGCACTCCCCCGATCAGCAGCGACGACAGATCCTCGTCGCCCACGATGTGCCGCGCCTCAAGCAATCCCAGCGCGGCCGTGGTGTCCTCGGCGGCGACCTGCAGGGCCTGAGGGACCGTGCGCACGCTGTGATCGAGCGGAATGTTGGCGTCCCACAACGGATACCAGAGTCCGTCGGCAACTTCTGAAAGCCGTTCGACGGCGAGGTCGTCGTGCAGCAGGATCAGGTCGAGGTCGGAATGCGGAAGCATCTCCCCGCGCCCGAGTCCGCCGACGGCGACGATCGCGAGTCCGCTGTGCGGCCTGATCCCGAGCTCGGCCGCCTTGCTTGTCAGCCAGAATTCGTGCAGGTCGACCAGAACCTGCCGCAACCCGGGGGCGTCGAGCCTCCCGGCACCGGTGGCCTCGGTGAGTTGCTTACGGGTACGTGCCAGGTCGGTCGCTGCGAGAGGGCCACCGCCTGGTCCCATTCCGGGCCGTGGCCCCGCACCCGACGAATCGTCGGACGCAGGGCCACGGTCGGAGTTGACGAAAGGCAACGGGCCTACAGCGCGTCTGCGCCGCGCTCGCCGGTTCGGACGCGAACGACCGACTCGACCGGGGAGACCCACACCTTTCCGTCACCGATCTTGCCGGTTCGCGCGGCCTCCACGATGACATCGACGACCTTGTCGACAGCCGCGTCGTCGACGACGACCTCGACTCGTACCTTGGGAACGAAGTCGACCGAGTATTCAGCGCCGCGGTACACCTCGGTATGGCCCTTCTGGCGACCGTAACCCTGCACCTCACTGACGGTCATTCCCAGAATCCCGGCCTGCTCCAGGCCGGCTTTGACGTCCTCAAGCGTGAACGGTTTCACGATTGCGGTGATGAGCTTCATTGGTTATCCCTCTCCACAGGATTCAGCGTAGTAGTCAACGACCGGGGATTCATGCCAGTTCGTACGCGGTCTCGGCATGTTCTGCCTCATCGATGCCACTCTTCTCCTCATCGGGCTTGATGCGCCAGCCGAGCGGCTTGAGCACCAGAGCGATGATCGTGGTGAGAACACCGGTGAACGCGAGCGCGAAAGCAGCGATCACGATCTGTACGACGAGCTGCTTGTAGTCGCCGCCCCAGAACAGGCCCGTGTCCTTGGCCAGGAAGCCGATGCCGATGGTTCCCCAGAGTCCTGCGACCAAGTGAACACCGACGACGTCGAGCGAATCGTCGTATCCGAACTTGTTCTTGAGTCCGATGGCAACCGCCGCGAGAGCACCCGCGATCACGCCGAGGATGATCGAACCAACCGGCGTCAATGCGCCACAGGCAGGAGTGATGGCGACGAGACCGGCAACGATGCCCGACGCCGCGCCAACGCTGGTGGCGTGCTTGTCGCGCACCCATTCAACCCCGAGCCAGCCGATCATCGCCGCCGCGGTTGCGGCGGTCGTGTTGACCCAGACCTTGCCTGCCGTCATGTCCGCGGCGAGCTCGGAGCCCGCATTGAAGCCGAACCAGCCGAACCACAGCAGTGCGGCACCGAGCATCACGAACGGGATGTTGTGCGGCCGGTAGGCGGTCTTGCCGAAGCCGACACGGGCACCGACGATGATGGCCAGCACCAGGCCTGCCATACCGGCGTTGATGTGGACGACCGTGCCACCGGCGAAGTCGATCGGCGCCACGTTGGCGGTTCCGTCCGAGTTCGTGCCGAACATCCATGACGCGAAGCCCTTTTCGGCGTTCGACATCAGGCCGCCGCCCCACACCATGTGGGAGAGCGGGAAGTAGACGATGGTGGACCACAGCACCGAGAACACCAGCCAGGTGGAGAACTTCACGCGCTCTGCAACAGCACCCGAGATCAGGGCGACGGTGATGACGGCGAAGGTGAGCTGGAAGGCCAGGAAGACAATGGCGGGAACGTGGGTGTCGACGCCGGTCCACAACACATATGTCGGCTTGTCTTCGGTACCCGCCGTGTTCATCAGCTGATCGGATCCGAACAGCGAGAACGGATTCGAGAAGATGCCCCAGATGTCGGAGTCACCGGTGACGGTATTTCCGAACGACTCCGAAAACCCCCACAGGACGTAGACGATGCTGACGGTCGCAACCGAGCCGAACGACATCATCATCATGTTCAGAACTGCTTTACCCCGAGACAAACCCCCGTAGAAGAAGGCCAGCGCTGGAGTCATCAGAAGAACCATCGACGCACTGGCCAGCATCCATGCTGTATTGCCGGCGTCAGGCTCTCCGAAAACACTATCCGGTAGTGCAGAGACCACTGTAGAAAACCTCCTCAGAGCGCGCCGACGGCTCGGCGCCTGCAAAGACTCTGTCGGGAAGTGGTTTCAGCTGTGGTGCTCCCGTGTTTCGAGCGTGTGAACCAAAGCCCGATTCACATTTCGCGAAGGTAAATCGCCAGGTGAATCGGACATGGCCTCAAAGGTTTTTCGCAGCTTACAGAAGCGCGTCGATGAACGCTTCCGGGTCGAACGGCGCGAGATCGTCGGCTCCCTCGCCGAGTCCGACGAGCTTCACCGGGACGCCGAGCACTTCTTGGACGTTGAACACGATGCCGCCCTTGGCGGTTCCGTCGAGCTTGGTCAATGCGACGCCGGTGATGTCGACGACGTCGGCGAAGACCTTCGCCTGAGTCAGTCCGTTCTGGCCGACGGTGGCATCGAGGACCAGGATCACCTCGTCGACCGGAGCCTTCTTCTCGACGACTCGCTTGACCTTTCCGAGCTCATCCATCAGACCGGTCTTGGTGTGCAGACGTCCCGCCGTGTCGATGAGGACCACATCGACGCCCTCGTCGATCCCCTTCGCGACGGCGTCGAATGCGACTGCCGCCGGGTCGGCCTGTTCCTTGCCGCGCACGATGTCCGCACCGACGCGCTCGCCCCACGTCTGTAGCTGGTCTGCCGCTGCGGCACGGAATGTGTCTGCCGCGCCGAGCAATACGCGCCTACCGTCGGCGACGAGCACGCGCGCGAGCTTGCCCGTCGTCGTGGTCTTGCCGGTGCCGTTGACGCCGACGACGAGTACCACCGCCGGTGTGTCGGCATGAGGCAGCGCGCGGATCGAACGGTCGAATTCGGGGTGTAGTTGTTCGACGAGCACCCGGCGCAACAGTGCGCGGGCGTCGTCGGCGTTGCGTACCGGATTGGTGGCCAGCTCGGTGCGGAGCCGTTCGATGACCGCTTCGGTCGCGGCCGAGCCGAGGTCGGCCATGACCAGGGTGTCCTCGATCTCCTCCCAGCTCTCCTCGTCGAGGTCGCCTGCACCGAGCAGCCCGAGCATGCTCTTGCCGATCGCGCCCTGCGACCGCGACAGGCGCCCACGCAGCCGACCGAGTCGGCCTGCCGTCGGCTCGATCTCCTCACGCGGCGGAGCTGTGGCCGCAGCCTCCTCGTCCTCGATCTCGTCGATCTCTTCGATGATCTCGTCGGGACTCTCACCGACCGACTCGACGATCTCCTCGAACAGCGGGGTGGTGACCGACGAATCTGTGTACTCGTCAAGCGGCACCGATTCGCTGGTCAGCGCCGACTCTTCGGTGGTCGCAGCGGTATCGGTGGTGTCTGCGGTCGGTGCCGTGGTGGCAGTCGCAGCGGTGTCGGTTGTCGCGGTGTCTGTTGTCTCGGTGTCGGTCGCAGCGGCGTCGGTCGTGGCAGTGTCTGCTGTCTCGACGTCGGCGGTATCGGGCAGCGTGACGTTGGTGATGCCGCGACGTTCCGAGTCGCGCGGGACCGATGCGTCGTCGCCGACGCCGGGCTGACCGTCGACCTCGGTCCGCTCGGTGGGCGCGATGGTCGGCTCGGGTGGTTGCGCGACAGCGGTTCCCGACGCCGCACCACCCTGGCTGAAGCTGAAGCCCGACGACGCCTTGTACCCGCCTGAGCGATCGACCTGCGGTTTCGAGCCGTCGACCACTTGTGTCTGCTCGTCGTCGTGGAGGGAGATGCGTCGTCGACGCGCGAGGACGAGACCCGCGACGATCAACGCGAGGATGACGACGACCGCGATGACGATTCCGATGATGATTCCGGTGTTCACTGCTTCTCCAGTTCTTCCCGCATATCTCGGGCTGCGTTGTCCATCGTGCTCCTCCGCCGACCAGCGGAAGGGGCGTTCTCTATGTTGGCGCCCTGTTTGTCATGTTGGCGCCCTGTTTGTCATGTTGGCGCCCTGTTTGTCATGTTGGCGCACTGTTCGTCGTCGCTGTGGTCGCATCCGGCACGTCGGTTTCCTGCCCGCCGACGCCGTCTCCCCCGTCGGTGCTGTCTCCACCCACTGCCGGCTGAGCGGTTGCCGTGACCGCGACGTTCTGGCCGCGCAGACGCTGTGAGATCACCGTCGTGATGCCGTCACCACGCATGCTGACGCCGTAGAGCGCATCCGCGACCTCCATCGTCGGCTTCTGGTGGGTGATCACAATGAGCTGCGACCGTTCACGCAACTGCTCGAAGAGGGTGATCAAGCGGCGCAGGTTGGTGTCGTCGAGCGCTGCTTCGACCTCGTCCATCACGTAGAACGGTGAGGGTCGCGCGCGGAAGATCGCCACGAGCATCGCCACGGCGGTCAGCGACTTCTCGCCACCCGAGAGCAACGACAGCCGCTTGACCTTCTTGCCGGGTGGCCGCGCCTCGACCTCGACTCCCGTGGTCAGCATGTCTCCGGGTTCGGTGAGGATGAGTCGACCTTCGCCGCCGGGGAACAGCGTCGAAAAGACTTGGGAGAACTCGCGTTCGACGTCGGCGTAGGCCTCGGTGAACACCTGCAGGATGCGCGCGTCGACGTCCTCGACCACGTCGAGCAGATCCTTCCGCGCGGCCTTGACGTCCTCGAGTTGCGCAGACAGGAAGCTGTAGCGCTCTTCGAGGGCGGCGAACTCCTCCAGCGCGAGGGGATTCACCTTGCCGAGGGTATTGAGGTCTTTCTGCGCTTTCTTCGCGCGCGCTTCCTGCGTCGCGCGGTCGTACGGCAGCGGCGCGGGCGCGACGACGCTCTCGCCGCGCTCCTTGGCCTGCTCGTACTCGGACATCTCCAACGCCGAGGGCGGCATCGGGACGTCCGGGCCGTACTCGGCGATCAGATCATCGGGCGACATCGCGAAGTTCTCCAGTACCTGCTCCTCGAGCTGCTGGATGCGCAACGCGGACTGCGCGCGGGCGACCTCGTCGCGGTGCACGGAATCACGCAGGGCGTTGAGCTGATCGGTGAGTGCCGCCGCTCGACTCTTCAGCGCCTCGAGGGTTTCGGTGCGCGCGGCCTTGACCTGCTCGAGCTCGTCGCGACCCGCCTGTGCTGTTGCGACAGCGCCGACGAGACGTTCGGAGACCGCGGTGGCAGCCTGGGCGACCTCGGCCGCCACCTGCGCCGCGACCCGACGAGCCTCGTCCTGGCGTCGGGCACGTTCACGGGCGTCCCGTTCACGTTGGGCGGCACGACGAAGCGAATCGGCACGGCCACGCACCGACGCGAGGCGCTCCTCAGCGGTACGCAACGCCAGACGCGCTTCCATCTCACTCGAACGCGCACCGGCGACGGCAGCGGCAGCCGCCGAGCGTTCGCCCCCGTCTCCCCCGACCTCGTCGGGTTCGGACGTCGACTCGTCACGCGCCAGGCGTAGGCGTTCCCGCAGCTCGGCGAGGGTGGTGAGCATGTCGCCGCGACCGTCTTCCGCGCGGTCGCGCTGCCGCGTGAGCCGGTCGGCCTCCGACTGTGCCGCGCGGACTTCCTGACCCAGTCGGGCGAGTTGCTCGTAGGCTCCGCCGACGGCCGCATCCGACTCGTGCAGCGCGGCCAACGCCTCTTCGGCGGCCTCGCGGCGGGCGCGCTGTTCGGTCAGTGCACCTTCGAGTGCCGCCTGCGTCTCCTCGGTGGTTCGATGCGCTGCGGCGAGATC
Organism: Gordonia sp. 852002-10350_SCH5691597; assembly: GCF_001665715.1. NCBI lineage: Bacteria > Bacillati > Actinomycetota > Actinomycetes > Mycobacteriales > Gordoniaceae > Gordonia > Gordonia sp. 852002-10350_SCH5691597. Next base: position 5,935 of record NZ_LZMO01000106.1, on the reverse strand, counting down.
TGCGGTTGCGGTGTCGATCGCCGAAGTGACCTCCAACGTCGACGGACGACGCGACGATCCGCCCTCCACCGACGCAGGGCCGATGCGGTCGCCCTCCCGCGTGACGCACCGGAGGCCGTGCCGTACCGCGAGGTCGACGCCTTGCTCGGCGTCGTCGACCACGACGACGTCGGCTAGTAGATGATCGACGGCACCCTTGATCTGCGACGGCGCGGTGACCACGGAGCTCGCCCAGACCGCGCCGTCGGGCAGCGCGACCTCGCGACGCGGTGCGGCGTCGTCGAGTCCGCCGAGGAGCAACGACGCCCGGCCGCCATCTCCGGTCTTCAACGCCTGCAGCGCGCGGACGGCAGCGAGCGCGTCAACCGTCGCAATCGCGTCGGCGGCGGGCCCAAGCGCTCCGGCGATGGCCGTCTCGAAACCCGAGTCGACAGCCAGCAGGTCCGAAACGGAGCCCGCCAAACCCTCCGGCGCATTCTCGAGCAGCCACGCACCGCCGTCGTTGCGTTCGAGGCCCACCGAGAGCGCCTCGATCCGCGCGGCCAGCGACGCGATCCGCTGCTCCGCCTCACGTTCGGCGGCCTGCAGCGACGCAACCCGCTCATTCGACAGATTCAGCGCCGCGACGCACCGCTCGTGGTGTTCGTCGAGGCCCTGCTCCGAGGCCTCCATCTGGCTCAGTGATTCGGCTGCCGAATCCTGTTGCTGCGCAGCAGTTTCGGCGCGTTCGACGGCGGCTGCGATCGCAGCGGTGAGGCGCGACGCCTCGGCGTCGACGCCGTCGGCCTTGGTCTGCAGACTCTCGACCTGTCCCTCGAGCCGCGCGAGTCCCTCGCGTCGGTCGGCCACCGCACGCACCGCGGCCATGTGAGCCTGCTCCGCCTCCGCGGCGACGCGCTCGTACTCCTCGAGTTCGAGCTTGGACACCTCCAGCGACTCGGCGGCAAGCGAAACCGCCTCGGCCATTTCGGCCTCGGTGAGCGCGGCCTCCTCAGCCTGGCGTTCGAGTTGTTCCGGATCGGGACCGCCGGAGCTGGCCGTCGGCTCCGCGAGGTAGCGGCTGCGTTCGGTTGCGACCCGATTGGTCGCGTCGACACGCTCGGCGAGCGCCGACAACCGGAACCACGCCTGGCCTGCCGCCGCGGCAGCGGGAGTGACCTGGGCGAGATGGTCGGTGTGCTCGGCGACCTCGGCATTGACGGTGTCGAGTTCTGCGGTGACCTCGTCGGAGCGTCGTCGAATCTCTTCTTCGACAGCGGTGTGCTCGGCCATCTCCGTGCGTCGGGTCACCAGGTCGTCTGCGGCCAACCGCAGTCGTGCGTCGCGGAGATCGGCCTGCACCGTCTGAGCTCGGCGGGCAACCTCGGCCTGCCGTCCGAGCGGTTTGAGCTGTCGCCGCAGTTCGGCGGTGAGGTCGCTCAGACGCGCGAGATTTGCCTGCATCGAGTCGAGCTTGCGAACGGCCTTCTCTTTGCGCTTGCGGTGCTTGAGGACTCCTGCCGCCTCTTCGATGAAGGCACGACGGTCCTCCGGCCGCGATTCCAGAATTGCCGCGAGACGGCCCTGCCCGACGATGACGTGCATCTCGCGCCCGATACCCGAGTCGGACAGCAACTCCTGCACGTCCATCAACCGGCACGAACTCCCGTTGATCTCGTACTCGCCCGCACCGTCGCGGAACATCCGTCGCGTGATGGATACCTCGGAGTATTCGATCGGCAGAGCGCCGTCGGAGTTGTCGATCGTCAGCGTCACCTCGGCCCTACCGAGAGGCGGCCGACCCGACGTCCCGGCGAAGATGACGTCTTCCATCTTGCCGCCACGCAGCGCTTTCGCACCCTGCTCACCCATGACCCACGTCAGGGCGTCGACCACGTTCGACTTACCCGAGCCGTTGGGGCCCACCACGCAGGTGATGCCGGGCTCGAATCGCAGAGTCGTGGCCGACGCGAAGGACTTGAAGCCCTTCAGGGTCAGGCTTTTCAGGTGCACGACCGTTAAGCCTACCCATCACCCGATGCAGTCAGGCGCAACCGGGCAGGCGGTTGATCGGCGGATCAGCGTTCGACGAATCCTTGCAGGTCATCCCGTGGCGCATCGAAACGTTCGACGACGAGGTCGACCCGACCGGGAGTGTCGCCCGAACGCAGCAGGTCGAGTAGCGCGTGCGCCTGCGGCTCGGCCCCCTCCGCGACGACGAGCACCCGCCCATCGGCGAGATTCGTCGCAGAACCGACCAGGCCGAGCTCCAGGGCGCGCGAGCGCGTCCACCAGCGGAACCCGACGCCCTGAACCTGTCCGTGAACATGCGCGGTCATCCGAACGACCTGGTCGGAACCACTCATCGGGGCGTCAGTCGCTCTCGATGACGAGTTCGACCTCAGTGCCCGCCTTGAGCGTGCGGCCCACCGTGCACACCGAGTCGATCGCGCGCTCGACGACCACCAGCAGTCGCTCCGCAGCGGCGGGATCGAGTTCGGACAGGTCGACGTCGAGCACCTCACGCAGGCGCGGGTACACCTCGTTCTCGCGGTCGGCGTCGCCCGAGACGCGGATCGTCGCGTCGTAGTCGTCACCGAGGCGACGTGCGAGCGGGCGGTCCGACGACATCCCGGTGCATGCGGCAAGCGCGATCTTCAGCAGCTCACCCGGTGTGAACACGCCGTCGACGTCCTGCGAGCCGATCAAAACTTCCGCACCACGTGAACTCTTGCCGGTGTAGCGACGCGTACCGGTCCGCTGCACCCACAACTCGGTGTGTGCCGAGCCGGCATCCGATACCTGCGGCGCCGCTGTGGTCGCGGACGAATTCTCGCTGGTCATCTGCGCGATGACTCCCTTCGCAATCGACGACGGCGCACCCGAGGCGCCGCTCGCAATAGTAGAACTGCTTCCGATGCCGTCTTATGCCGCGACATCTCTCACGCTGGGAGCGATGAACCGCTACTGCCGAGGCCTGGGCTGACACTTCGGGCAGAAGAAGGAGCCCCGGTTCATGAACTCCTCACGCCGCATCAGCGTCCCGCATCGTCGGCACGGCTGACCCGCCCGACCGTAGGCATTCAGCGAACGCTCGAAGTAGCCCGACTGCCCGTTGACGTTCACGTACAGCGCGTCGAACGACGTGCCGCCCACCGCCAACGCGTCGCTCATCACCGCGGTCGCGGCGTCGAGTAACTCGGCGAGCTTGCGTCGAGAGATGCCGTCGGTCACGCGGGTGCCGTTCAGCCGCGCTCGCCAGAGGGCCTCGTCGGCGTAGATGTTTCCGACGCCGGAGATCAGCGACTGATCGAGCAGTGCGCGCTTGACCTCCGTGTGCTTGCCGCGCATTCGACGCACCACCTCGTCCCTGTCGAACCCGGAGTCGAAGGGGTCGGGCGCGATATGGGCAATCGAGCGCGGCAGCGACGCCGGGTCGCCGGGCAGTTCGGTGTCGGCGTCGGCGGATTCGGCGTCGACATAGTCGTCGAGGTGCCACCCGCCGAAGGTCCGTTGGTCGACGAACCTCAACTCGTTGCCGTCGTCGAGCGTCGCGCGCACCCGCAGATGCGTGTGGTCGGGTGCGCCGACACGGGCGACCAGCATCTGCCCACTCATACCGAGGTGGACGACGAGCGCGAACCGGTCGACGCCGTCGGGCGCCTCGACGTCGAGCCACAGGTACTTTCCGCGTCGACGAGCAGCGAGAATCGTTGCGCCCCTGAGCCTTCCGACCAGATCGGGCGCATCGCCGACGTGCCTGCGGACGGCTCGCGGGTGGAGGACCTCTACGTCGGTGATCGTGCGCCCGACAACATGCTTCTCGAGACCGGCACGGACGGTCTCGACTTCGGGAAGTTCAGGCATCGCTCACGGCGTCACGCTCGGTGAGCGCCTGCCATGCCAGGGATGCGGCCTTCTGCTCGGCTTCCTTCTTGGTGCGTCCCACACCTTCGCCGAGTGCTTCGCCTGCGATCACCGCACGCGCGGTGAACTCCTTGCTGTGATCGGGGCCGGTCGAGCTGATCTGGTACTGCGGGGGCCCGTAGCCACGCTCGGCGGCCAACTCCTGCAACGAGGTCTTCCAGTCGAGTCCCGCGCCGAGTTGGCCTGCGCGGTCGAGGATCTCGTCGAAGAGGTCAAGGATGATGCGTTGCGAGGTCTCCAGGCCGTGGTCGAGATACATTGCGCCGAAAAGCGATTCGAGGCCGTCGGCCAGAATCGAATCCTTGTCGCGACCACCGGTCATCTCCTCGCCGCGACCGAGGAAGAGGTGGCGCCCGAGACCGCCCTCGCCGAGTCCACGCGCGACGTCGGCGAGTGCATGCATGTTGACGACGCTTGCCCTGATCTTGGCCAGCTCGCCCTCGGGACGTTCGGGGTATCGCTTGTACAGCCGTTCGGTGATCACCACGCCGAGCACCGAGTCGCCGAGGAATTCCAGCCGCTCGTTGGTCGGCAGACCACCGTTCTCGTAGGCATACGAGCGGTGGGTCAGTGCGAGTGTGAGCAGTTCATCCGCGATCGGTGTGCCGAGCGCTTCCAGCAACGACGCGACACCCTCGGAGTCAGCTCCCAGAGAGGCGACGGCGTCACGGCTGTCGGGTTGGGGTGCAGGCGACGCCGCGTCGTCGACACCGGTCACGCCGAGCCCCGTTCGCCGCTGTCGGAGTCCTGCGACCCCTTCTGCTCCAGCGAACCGAATTTGTCGGCGAGCTTGGCCCAGCGGGGATCGATGATCTCGTGGGAGTGGCCGGGTTCCGCGACCGCAAGCCGGACACCGCATTCAGCGCACAAGCCCGCGCAGTCCTCACTGCACAGCGGCGACATCGGGAGTTCGAGCGCAACGGCGTCGATGACGGCCTGCTCGAGGTCGATCCTGTCGTCGACGATCCGATGGATGTCCTCGGAGTCGGTCGTCTGCTCGGTCTCACTGTGGGGGTAGGCGTACAGCTCGGTCAGGAACACCGTCACCGTGCCGTCGACCGGTTCGAGACAGCGAACACATTGGCCCTCGGTCTCGCCGGAGACGGTGCCGGTGACCAAGACGCCCTCGGACACAGACTCCAGCCGTAAGTCGAGGTCGACGTCGGAATCCGCGGGTATCGCGATCATCTCCACGCCGATCCGATGGGGAGCGACGACCGTGCGATGGATCTCTTCCATCGTCCCCGGACGCCTGCCCAACGATCGGATGTCGAGGACGAAGGGATCGCGCTGCGCCTGCGCACCTTGAGTCACTGCATTCTCGGCCACATGTGCACCATACGCCCGACCAGGTCATTCATCGAACGACCCGACGCGCCGCTCAGACCGCGAGCGGCGAGCTGTGGTCGTGCAGGTCTGCCGAACCGGGTCGTCCCTGTTCAGCACTCGTCCGACGAGCACCTGCATCGTCGACGCTGCGCGGGTATTCGACGTAGTCGTGCATGCCCGCGCCGGTACGCAACTGGTGGCGTCCACGGTTGACCGAGCGCAGGGTCCCGGTGAGGATCTCCTCGAACTCGGCGAGCTTCTCGTCGACGTACACATCGCAGTCGCCGCGGAGTCGATCGGCCTCGGCGTGTGCGGCATCGATGATGCGCTCCGCCTCCGACTTCGCCGCCGCGACGACCTCGGTCTCGGAGACCAGGCGCTGCTGCTCGGCGACGCCGCCGATCACGCCGACAAGGTCGTGACCACCGCGGAGTCGGAGTCCGATGCCATGCTCGCGCACGCCCGGTGACGGCGTCGAACTCGCGCGCCGCGCTCGTCGACAGCCGGTGAGCTTCCGCGCTGGCCTCGTCGACCAGGTTCTTGCCGTGCGCGCTGGCCTCGTCGACCATCCGGTCGGCCTGCGCCTTGGCGTCGGCAAGAAGGCGGTCGGCCTCGGCGCGGGCGTGCGCGAGCATGGCATCGGACTCCGACTCCGCGGTGGTCACGACCTTGTCGGCGTGATCGGCGGCGTCGCCGAGCA
>NZ_LZMO01000105.1:0-39901 GCF_001665715.1 Gordonia sp. 852002-10350_SCH5691597 | reverse complement strand
GTTCGATGGGCATCGTCGCGGGCCTCCTGGTCTCGACCGGCCACCTCACCCAGACCGGATCGTCACTGCCGGTGCCCGACTGGGTGGCCCTCGGCTGCTACCTGTTCATTGCCCTAGGAACTCTGTCAGGCGGATGGCGCATCGTCCGGACGATGGGCACCGGCATCACCCGACTACGCCCGGTCAGCGGTTTCTGCGCCGAGACGGGTGCCGCGATCGCACTCTTCGGCTCGACGGCCCTCGGCGCGCCGGTGTCGACAACCCACACGGTCGCAGGCGCGGTCGCAGGAGTCGGCACCACCAACCGCAACAGCACGGTCGACTGGGCGGTGTTCCGAAAGATGGTGGTGGCATGGGTCGTCACCATGCCGTCCGCGGCGATCGTCGCGGCCGCGGTCTACGGCCTCACCCAACTGCCGAGTCTCGCGGCGTCGACCATCGTGCTCGCCGTGCTGATCGCGGGGCTACTCGTGCTGCTGTGGAAATCGCTGCGCGCCGCACCCAAGGCCAGCGACGTCGAAGCAGATCTCGACAAAGAGGCCGAGGAGGAGTTCCCGATGCTCGCGGGAGCGGGTTCGATCATCCCGAGCGGCAAGCCACGACGCCCTCATGGTCACAAGGCGGATTCGCATGGTGACGCCGACGCTTCCGCAACCGGTACGGACGACGCCAAGGCCGCGAAGGAAGCCGAGCAGCGCAAACAACTCGACGAGCTGAACAAGGTCACGGCCGACCAGGTCCCCGAATTGTCCTGGTAATCGGGCGGTCGGGCATGGCGACGTGTCACGCTGAGGCGTGGGCACCATCGACGACTATCTGGCCGAACTCGACGACGACACCGACCGCGCAGTGATCGATCACATCTACACAACCGCCCGTGAGGTCGTCCCCGACGCCGAGCAGAGCAAGGGCTACGGCATGCCCGCCCTCACCTACCACGGCAAGCCACTGCTGTCGGTGATGCGAGCCAAAAAGCACATCGGCATCTATCCGTTCAGCCCGGAAGCGCTCTCGACAGCGGCCCCGGAACTCGAGGGCCTCGACAGGGACAAGGGCACCATTCGGTTCCAGCCGTCTGATCCACCGTCCGACGACGGCATCCGCACCCTCGTCACCGCGCGCCGCGATCAGATCGGCTGAGCTGAAAGGGCATCCGCCGCCAGGGGCGCGTCGCCGATCCGTCATACAGCGCGCGCCGCCCTGTCCGAATTTGGCAAGATCTTGTACATGCGTGCATTTCTGCTCCAGTCGGCGCTCTCGGGCGTCGCGCTCTGGGTGGCCACTCTGATCGTGCCCGGCCTGAGCTTTCAGTTTCCCGACGACGCGTCGGGCTTGGAAAAGTTCGGAATCGTGGTGCTCGTCGCCCTGATCTTCGGTGTGGTGAACGCCTTCATCAAGCCGATCGTGCAGCTCTTTTCGATACCGCTGTACATTCTCACCCTCGGTTTGATTCACATCGTGATCAATGCGTTCATGCTCGAGATCACCTCGTGGATCACGCACAACACGACGCACTGGGGGCTCCAGGTCGACAGCTTCTTCTGGGCTGCGATTTTCGGCGCGCTGGTCATCTCGATCGTCAGTTGGCTGATTTCGATGGTGCTCAAGGAGCCGGTGCAGTAGCGCCGCTATCCGCGCGCGCTGAGGGTGTCGTCGGGCCTCGCCGCCACCGCGAAGTCGATCGTCGCGCGCAACCCTACGCCGAGATGATCGCGGCCAGTTGTTCGACGGGCGTTTCCGATCCGAGCACCTGAATCGTCACGTGATTGGCACCGGCCGCAAGGTGCTCGTCGAGTCGGGCTTTCACCTGCGCGGGAGTGCCATGTGCGACGAGTGCGTCGATCAACGCGTCGCTACCTCCGTCGGCGATGTCCTCATCGGTGTATCCGAGGCGCTTGAGGTTCCTGGTGTAGTTGCTCAGATGCAGGTAGGGCTGGTCGACGGGTGGACGACCCACGGCACGTGCCTCGTCGGCGTCCTCGGTCAGCACCACCTTGTGCTCCGGGGCGAGCAGGGCGTCGGGTCCGAGGATCTTCCTGGCCTCGGCGGTGTGCTCGGGAGTCGTCAGGTAGGGGTGGGCGCCCAGTGACCGCTCGGCCGACATCCGCAGCATGCGCGGCCCGAGTGCGGCGAGCAGTCGACGATCAGGGGGAACCTGCTTGCCGTCCAGAGCGTCGAGGTAGCGTCCGACAGCCTTGAACGGCGTCGTGTACTCCGACGTCGCCTCCGGATGCCCGGCACCGACACCGAGGTAGAAGCGGCCGGGAAAATCGCGCTCGAGTGCGTGGAACTCACCGGCGATGACGTACGGGACGGAGTTCCAGATGTTCACGATGCCGGTGGCGACGGTGATGCGCTCGGTCGCCTCGAGGATCGTGCGAATAGGGTGCAGATTCTTGGGCGACCCGCCGAGCCAGATGGTCCCGTAGCCGAGCTTCTCGATCTCGCGGGCCTCGTCGGGCGAGAACTGCTTGAACCAACCCCACGCGCCGTAGGTGCCGAACTTGGCGATGTGTTCTGCCTTGGTCTGCCCGGCCTTCGATTGCTCTGCCCTGGATGAAGCGGTCATGTTCACAGCGAACCTCATCTTCGCTCGCCGGTATTCCGACGCGTCGAAGTCGTCACCAGATCTTCATCTGATGTCCGACGCACTCGCCCACCAGCGGGCGGATGCGCCCGATCTGTGATGCTGGTCGGCATGCGCGCAGTGATCCAACGAGCAACCCAGGCGAAGGTGACCGTCGACGGCGAGACGGTCGGTCAACTCGACATCGCTCCCGGCGGCTTCGGTCTCGTCGCGCTCGTCGGGGTCACCCACGACGACACTCCGGCGCACGCGACGAAACTCGCCGACAAGATCTGGCGGCTACGCATCCTCGACGGTCCGGACGGGCGTGAGAGTTCTGCCGCAGACCTCGACGCTCCGATCCTGGTGATCAGCCAGTTCACCCTGTACGCCAACACCGCCAAGGGTCGACGCCCCTCCTGGAATGCCGCCGCACCCGGCGCGGTCGCCGAACCGCTCGTCGACGCCGTGGTCGCGGAACTGCGTACCGCCGGAGCGACCGTCGCGACGGGCCGTTTCGGCGCGCACATGGAGGTCTCGCTGGTCAACGACGGTCCGGTGACCCTCATCGTCGACGTCTGAGAGCCCGGCGGCGGCCTCTCATCGGGTGGGCGAGTCGTCCGGCAACCGATACCGTGGTTTACATGGGCCGAATCACAGCACGACGTCGCGTTACCCGCGTTCGTCGCGGCGCGCAGCCGACAACGCGCGTCGACGTGTTGGCCGTCGAAGAGCCGTTGGAGATGCGCGTGAACGGCGAACGGCTCGCGGTCACGATGCGGACCCCGGGACACGATGTCGAACTCGCGTCGGGATTCCTCGTCTCCGAGGGTGCGCTGGTCCGCGCGGAGGACCTCGCCACGGCCCGCTACTGTGCCGGCGCCGGGAGCGCAGCGAGCGGGCCGAGTCAGCCCGGCGCCGGGAGCGCAGCGAGCGGGCCCAGTCTGCCCGGCGCCGGGAGCGATGGGTTGAATTCGTACAACGTGCTCGACGTCGCGCTCGCGCCGGGTGTTGCGTCGCCCGATCCGTCGCTCTCGCGCGACTTCACGATTTCGAGCGCGTGTGGGGTGTGCGGTAAGGACAGCATCGAATCCGTCACCACGCGTTCGCATTTCGACGTCTCCGACGACCCGCTGATCGTCGACGCCGATGCCGTGCTAGATCTGCCCGGTCGGCTCCGCGAACACCAGAAGGTCTTCGCGAAGACCGGCGGCTTGCATGCGGCAGCACTGTTCGACGGTCGCACCGGCGAACTGCGGGTGGTCCGCGAGGACGTCGGGCGCCACAATGCCGTCGACAAGGTCATCGGGTGGGCCCTGGCGCACGATCTGCTGCCCCTGCGTGGCCAGATCCTTCAGGTGTCCGGGCGCGCGAGCTTCGAGTTGGTGCAGAAGGCGATCATGGCGGGCGTTCCGATGTTGTCGGCGGTCTCGGCGCCGTCGTCGCTGGCCGTCGACCTTGCTGAGCAGCACGGCCTGACCCTCGCCGGGTTCGTTCGAGGGGAGTCGATGGTTCTCTACAGCGGCGCCGATCGCGTCTCGTGTAACGACGCGAACCCCGATGAAGAATTCTCGATTGCGACCACTTCGATTGCGACTACACGGAAAGAGACGTCATGAAGAGCTTCTGGTGCGGTGCGGTCATCCCGAATTGCGACGCGACTTTCGAAGCCACGACCGAGGCCGAGATTGTGGAGCTTGTCGTCGAGCATGCCGCCGACGATCACGGGATCGACGACGTGCCCCCAGACACCGTCGCTCGCGTCCGTGAAGTGATCGTCGATCAGTGAGTTCCTCTGATCGGGTCCGCACGGAGCGCATGAGTGCGCGGATCGAGTCGGAACTCGAGCGTGAGGTGGATGCGCTGATTCATTCGGCGCAGGCTCCCAAGGTGGTATTTCAGCCCATCGCCCATCTACCTCAGTTGCGGGTCGTCGGCTACGAGGCGCTGAGCAGGTTCTCGGCGCAACGCCCGGTGGGCCCCGATCAGTGGTTCGCGGCGGCTGCGCGCATCGGGCAAGAGGCCGAACTCAGTGCACTCGTCCTCGAGAAGGCACTGTCGGCGAGAGCCACGCTGCCACGTCGGGCGTTCCTGTCGGTGAACATCTCCCCCGACGTGTTGCTTACCGATCGAATACAGAGATTGCTCGAGCACCGGCCGCTTGACCGCATGGTCTTCGAGCTGACCGAACACTCCATCGTCACCGACTATGACCAGGTCGCTGCAGCCATCGCGCGAGTGCGTGCACTCGGCGGGTTTGTCGCTGTGGACGACGCCGGCGCGGGATATGCCAGCATGCATCACATCCTGACGCTGCACCCCGATTTCGTGAAGCTCGACGGTTCGCTGGTTGCGGACCTGCACCGTGACCCGGCAAAGTCGGCGCTCGTCGAGATGTTCGGCGAGTTCACCAGCCGCATCGACGCCTGGTTGATCGCCGAGGGTATCGAGACCGCCGAAGACCTCCATCGGTTGCGCCAGCTCGGAGTGCCACTGGGACAGGGGTATCTGCTGGGAAGACCCGATGAGGCGATGAATGGAATCGATCCGCTACTCAAGAGTCGCACGCGCGATCTGTGCGAATCGAGAGAGACCGTGGCGCCCTTCATCGAAGCCGGCCGTACCGCACCCGCCGACTCCGACGATTCGGTGCTGCGCACAATGTTCGACGCCGAACCGGAGGTCGCGGCGATCGCACTTCTCGACCCCGGCACGCGTCCGATCAGTCTCGCGGCCCGCCATGGTCCGCGAGATATCGTGCGGCACAGCACCATGCGCGTGAATCGCGCTGCCGGTCGTCGAGAAGTGTTGCGACGCGCCATGACCCGACCGCTGCCCAGCCGGTTCGATCCACTCGTGTGCTGCGACGAGAACGGCAACTACTCAGGCATGGTGCCCATCGACGCACTGATCTCGTCGATGGCTGCCCGTTGACCAAGCAAATCTCGGTGTGCGTTGGACCTCGCCTCGCGCCTCTATAAATAAGTAGGCCGCTGTTAGTAAGTAGTTAGTAACTGCTATCCTTTTTGCGTGTCCACACGTATGTCAGCAGCCGACCGCCGCGAACAGGTGCGCGCGATCGCTGCAGAAGAATTTGCGGCGCACGGTTTACATGGTGCGTCCACGGAGGCGATTGCACGCGAGGCCGGCATCACACAGCCCTACATCTTTCGTATGTTCGGAACCAAGAAGGCGCTGTTCCTCGAACTGGTTGAGGCGTCGTTCAACCGCGTCACCGACGCGATGCTGGAGGCCGCATCGGGAAGTAGCGGACTCGATGCGCTGGCTCGGATGGGACATGATTACTACGAACTCCTCACTGACAGAACCAATCTCCTACTCCAACTGCAGGGATTCGCCGCTTCCGGGGACTCCGAAGTACGCGACGCCGTCCGTGTATGTTTCGCACACATGTGGGACGCGGTCGCCGACGCCACCCACCTCGACCCGGTGACGGTCAAGTCCTTCCTCTCATTCGGCATGCTGCTCAACACGGGCGCCGCACTCGACGTCGCCGAGGTCGACGAGCCGTGGGCCGACGGTGTGCGGACGCTCATCAAGCCCGGTCTGTTCGAGCACATTACGAACGAGACCAATCGATGACAGCCGCGGCCGCAACACAGCCCACCGGGCGACGAGCCACTGCATTGAGCGTGGCACTCGTGGCTGTCGGGTTGGTTGTCGCCGTCGTCGGCAGTCTCGGTGCGCCGCTGATCACCCCGGTGTCGATCGGACTCGGCGTCTCGCTCGACGCCGCGCAGTGGACGCTCACCGTCACGCTGTTTGCTGGCGCGATCGCAGGACCCGTGCTCGGCCGCCTAGGCGGTGGCCCACTGCGTCGACGCGTAATACTGACGTGCCTGTTCATCGTTGTGATCGGCGGCATCCTTACGACGATCACGGCTTCCTTCACGGTGTTACTGATCGGACGTGTGCTGCAGGGCGTCGGACTCGGTGGCGTTCCACTGCTGATGAGCGTGGCACGAAGTCATCTCAGCGATCGCCGTGCGGCCTCGACGATCTCCGCGCTATCGGTGGCCTCGACGGTCGGAATCGGAGTCGGATACCCCCTGATCGGCCTTCTCGACCAAGTCGCAGGACTGCGCGCAGCGTACGGATGCGGCCTCGCGCTCTCGCTCGGCGCGTGGGTCGTCGCATGGATTGCACTACCAGCCGAGTTGCCCGGCCCCCGACCCCGCATCGACTGGCCCGGCGGACTACTACTTTCGGTGGCAACACTCGGACTCTTGTTACTGGTGGCCGAACCCGCTGTGTGGCAATCGCTCTGGTCCGCACTGACCATTCCGACAGTGACGACAGCAGCGTTCGCCTGCTGGGTTCTAGTCGAAATACGCACGGCCGCACCGTTGGTCGACGTCCGACTACTCAGCCAGCCGACGGTGCTGCGCGCCAACATCGCGATGGCGGTGGCGGGCGTCGGCCTGTACCTACTGTTCAGCGTGTTCACCCGATACGTGCAGACGCCCGACGACGCAGCGTATGGATTCGCACTTCCGGGTGTCGCCGCAGGCGCCGCACTCATCCCGTTCTCGGTGCTCGGTTTCGTCGCGGGCAGGGTATCGCCCGCACTCATCGCGCGTCTCACAGCTGGCTGGACGTACATCGGCGCCACCCTGATCGCCATGCTCGCCGCAATCGTCTTCGCTACTGCCAGTGGATCACTGGCGGCTGTACTGGTGGCGATGGGGGTACTCGGGTACGGGGTCGGGGGGATCTCGGCGGCTATGCCAGCGCTCGTACTCGCGGGCGTGCCGGAGACCGAGACCGCCAGCGTGCTGACGATCAACCAGATCGTCAGAAGCATCGGATTCGCCGTCGGTAGCGCACTGGCCGGGCTACTCCTTGCGGCCTCAACACCGGCTGGCCAACCGATTCCCACCGCGCAGGGTTACGTAAGTGCCGCATTGTGGTCACTGCTGCCACTCGGCCTCGGCGCCCTGATCATCGGCACACCTCGACGCCGTTAGCGATCACCGTTCAGAGACGAACACCGGACTCCGCGTCGAACCAGTGCAATTCGCCTGCATACGGGATCAGACCGAGCGACTCGCCGACTATGAACTCGCGCCTGTGGTCGACACGGACGACGATCCGTCCGTCTCGAACGGCGACGTCGGCCGAGCAGTAGACGAATTGCTCTGACCCGAGTTCCTCGACCAGTTCGATCCGCGCCGTCAACGAACCCAGCGTCCCCGGACCGGTGACCTGCCACGACTCGGCCCGCAGCCCGACGACGAGTCGCTGTGGCGCCGAACGAGGAACGGCGATCTCGGCGTCGCCGAGATGCGCACGGCCCGCGTCGATCTCGACGTCGATCAGACACATCTGAGGCGAACCCATGAACCCGGCGACGAACGTGTTTGCCGGATGCGCGTAGATTTCGCGCGGACTACCGACCTGTTGCAGAATCCCCTTGCGCAGCACGGCAACACGATCGCCCATCGTCATGGCCTCGACCTGATCGTGCGTGACGTAGAGCGTCGTCGTACCCAATTCACGCTGGAGTGCAGCGATTTGCGCGCGAGTACTCACACGCAGTTTGGCGTCGAGATTCGACAGCGGCTCGTCCATGCAGAACACCTTGGGGCGCCGCACGATCGCTCGTCCCATCGCCACTCGCTGACGCTGGCCGCCGGACAGTTTCGACGGTTTGCGTTCGAGGAGATCCTCGAGTTCGAGCATCGCGGCGACCTCGCTGACGCGGGTTGCCGTGTCGTCCTTGGACATTCCCGCGTTGCGTAGCGCGAATCCCATGTTCTGCGCGACCGTCATGTTGGGGTACAGCGCGTAGTTCTGAAACACCATCGCCACGTCACGGGATTTCGGTTCGAGACCGACAACGTCATGTCCATCGATGCTGATAGACCCCGCCTCCACCGACTCGAGGCCTGCGAGCATGCGCAGCGTCGTCGACTTGCCACACCCCGACGGCCCGACGAGCACCATGAACTCTCCGTCTGCCACCTCGAGGTCGAGATGGTCGACGGCCGGCGACGCCTCGGGACTGAACCGACGCGTCGCTCCGTCGAAGGTCACTACCGCCACGTCACACTCCCGCCGAGTCGATATCGGGCGAGTCGACAGTGGGTGCGTCGATGGTGGCCTTGTCCATATCGCCTGTGCTGCTCATCATTTCGGCAGCTTCGGCTTGATCTGGGTGTCGTAGATCTGTTGGATCTGCTTGTTCACGTCGGCCATGGTGTCGTTCACATCGGCGTTCTGCAGTCCGATCTTCTCGTACCCCGTACCGATGATCTTGTCGCCGCCGGGCACAAAGACGCGAGCGTAGTTCTGCGGCTTGGTCTTCGGCAACTGATCGATCGCCGTCTTGAAGTTGGGGTTCTTGTCGAGGAAGGCCACCATCGACGGATCGCTCAGCGCCGACTTCCGGACCGGCATGTACCCGACGTTCTGCGAGAAGTACGCCGTGTTGTCGGTGTCGGTGATGAAGTTGATGAACTTCAGCGCGTTGATCTTTCGCGCGTCGGAGATCCGTGCCGGGATCGCCAGGCCGGCACCACCGGTCGGGCAACCGATCGTCCCGTCGGGAGCAGGCAGGAACGCTGTGCCGAAGTTGAACTTGGCATTCTTGGTGATTCCCGAAAGGTCGCCGGTCGACGCCACTGTCGAAGCGATGATGCCGGCGCTGAAATCGCCTGCGATGTCGTTGGATATCTTCGCGTATCGCTTGGTGTTGATCGACTCGCTCAAGTAGTTGGCGGCTTCGATCGTCTTGGGATCGGTGAACTTCAGGTTCCACTCGTCGGAGTAGGCACCACCGAAGGTCCAGGTGGGACCTTGGAACGTCCACCCGAGGTAATCAACAGCATTGCCCCAGCCGTGCGCCTGCTTACCGCCACCGACGACACCCTGGATACGCGGACCCCACTCGTCGAACTCCTGCCAACTCTGCGGACCGCGAGCCGGCAGTCCCGCCTGCTTCCAGACGTCGGCGTTGTAGTAGAACAGCGGCGTCGACCTCGCGTACGGCAGCGCCCACGTCTTGTTGTTCCACTTGTAGTCGCCCACAAGCGAATCGACGTAGTCGGAGGTGTTGACACCCGCCTTGCCGAAGAGGTCGTCGAGCGGAGCGATCGCACCGATGAGCGCGAAGTTGAACCACCACACGTCAGACAGGATGATGATGTCCGGTAGCGATCCGCCCGAGAGTGCGGCGTTGAACTTCTGCGCGGCTTCTTCGTAGTTCTTTCCGGCGTCGACCAATTGGACCTTGACGCCTGGGTTGGCCTTCTCGAAGCGCGAGATCAACTCCTTCTCGACGGCCGTCGACTTGCCCGGATGGTTCGACCAGAAGGTCAGGTTGTTTGCGTCACCCCCGCCGTCGGACCCCTCCGAACTCCCCGATCCCGCGCAGGCCGATACCGCCAGGCCCGCCGCCAACGTGACACCTGCCGCGAGAAAACCGCGGCGAGACAACTCGTGCATTCGTGTGCTCCTGTTCCCCACTGGTTATCGTTCTCTGTCTGTCGCGCAGGTGGTTTCGACACCTGCGCTGATCAAGCTCACCTCGCTGATCAAGCTCACCCCGCTGATCGAGCTCACCTCGCTGATCGAGCTTGTCGAGATCACCCCTTCACCGCCCCGGAAGTCAGGCCCTTGATCATGTGGCGCTGCAGGAGCAGGAAGACGACGAGCATCGGCAGCATCGCGAGCACCGTCGCGGCCATCACCGGGCCCCAGTTCGTCAGGCCGTCGTTGTTCTGCAACTGCGTCAGCCCGACCGGCAGCGTGGCGACGGTGTAGTCGTCGGCCATCAGGAATGGCCAGAGGTACTCGTTCCACTCGTTGACGAGCGTGATGAGCGCAAAGGCAACCATCGTCGGGATCGACAGAGGCAACACCACGCGGGTCAGCAGCCGGAAGTGACCGGCGCCGTCCATGCGTGCGGCTTCGATGATCTCCTGCGGTAACGACAGAAAGTGGTTGCGCATTAGGAACGTTCCGAAGGCGACGCCCGCCAGCGGCAGGATGATCCCGAGGAACGTATTGCGCAGTCCGAGCTGTGCGACGAACGCATAGTTCGTGATCGACGTGATCTGGTTCGGCACCATCAGCGCGGCAATGATCACGATGAACACCACGTTTTTGAACGGAAACCGCAGGAACACAAGCCCATACGCGCTCAGCACGCCGAGCGCGAACTTCACGACGCCCAGGATCGACGTCACGATCAACGAGTTCCGCATGAAGTCCCAGAACGGAACCGACGTCGTCGCCTCGCGGTAATTCTCCGGATGCCACACAGACGGCCACCACACCGCAGGCTGTACGTAGATCTCCGACCGATCCTTGAACGACGCCAACAGAATCCACACGAGCGGAAGTGCGACCAGGAGCACCGCGACGACCATCGCGAGATAACCGAACACCGTCGCAACTCGTTTGCGCCGCGCGTGCGCCGCTGCGCGCCGGTCGACACCAACGGAACTCGTCGACGACGCGCCGCCCGATGTCGTGGACTCCGCCACGACGACGTCGCTCATGCCTGTGCCCGATCCATCACACGTACCTGCACGACGGTCACAACGAGCAGCACGACGAACATGATCGTCGCAACCGTCGCACCGTAGCCTGCGCGGAAGTTCCGGAAGGTCTCCTCGTAGACCTGGTAGACCATCGTCGTGGTGCCGTTGCCGAGCGGGCCTCCACGGGTCATCACGTTGATGATGTCGAAGACCTGTAATGAGTTGAGCAGCACGGTGATCGAGAGGAAGAACGTCGTCGGGCGCAGCTGCGGCAGCAGGACGCGACGGAAGTAGGTGAACCGGCCGGCCCCGTCGATCGCCGCTGCCTCGTCGAGGTCGATTCGCTTCCCCTGCAACGCGGCGAGGTAGATCACGAACGCATAGCCCAGGTTCTTCCACACATAGGTCACGGTGACCATGAACAGCGCCCAGTGTGGTTGCTGGTAGAAGTCCGGCGCCGACCCGAGGTGCAGCCGGTGCATCAGGTCGTTGATCAAGCCGAAACTCGGATCGAACACGAACTGGAACGCGATTCCCACCGCAGCGCCGGAGAGTACGAACGGGGCAAACACAATGGATCGCACCAGGTTTCGGCCACGCAGCTTCCGGTCGAGTAACAGCGCCAACGCGAGTCCCAGCGCCATACTGCCCGCCACCGCCACAACGGTGAAGATCACGGTGTTGACGACGATGGTCCAGGTGTCGGCGCGCGTGAACCATTCCGAGTAATTCGAGAACCCGATGAAGTCGGCACCGGGCGACGAGATGTTCCAGTCGTAGAACGACATTCGGATGTTCTCGATGAGCGGGCGATACGTGAAGACGCCGAGCAACACCAGATTGGGCGCTACAAGCGCGATGAACAGCGCGTAGCTACGCCACGACCGGGCGCGCGACGACGGAAGCACCCGCTCGTTGACTGACGACACCCGGGCAGTATTCAGCCCTTATCTTACGGATTGCGAACGAGATGATTGCACGTCGACGTCCGGAAGGTGTCACGTGCACCACGTCTCATGAATGGAACATGAACACGCCCGAACCCGGACTTTCTTGCGGTTGTTCACAGTCGCGGAAACCGAGCGCCTGGGCAACCGGAAAGAATGGGCGACGGAAGAACGGGCCGGCCGGAAAAGTCAGGCTGGGCGCTGCGTCAGAATGCGCGGGCCGTCGGCGGTGACGGCGACGGTGTGCTCCCAGTGGGCCGCGCGAGAGCCGTCGTCTGTGACGACGGTCCAGCCGTCGGGGAGTTCGGTGGTGTCGGTGGTTCCGAGCGTCAGCATGGGCTCGATCGCCAGCGTCGACCCGATCACCAATAACGGACCGTGCCCGGGGTCGCCCTCGTTCGGAAGGAACGGGTCGAGGTGCATTTCGCGCCCGATGCCGTGCCCGCCGTAACCGTCGACGATGCCGAAGCCGCGCCCAAAGGTCTTCTCCGCCTTGTGGGTTCCGGTCTCGATGGCATGCGAGATGTCGGTGAGGCGCGCGCCGTCGACCATCGCCGCGATGCCCGCCTCCATCGACAGTCGTGTCGCATCCGAGAGGTCCTGGTCGGCCTGCGAGAGTTCGCCGACCCCGAAGGTCCATGCGGAGTCGCCGTGCCAGCCGTCGAGAATGGCGCCGCAGTCGATCGAGACGAGATCTCCCTCGGCGAGCACAACGGTCGACGACGGGATTCCATGCACCACAACGTCGTTGACGGAGCTGCAGATCGAGCCGGTGAACCCGTGGTAGCCCTTGAACGACGGGACCGCTCCCGCGCCGCGGATCACCGACTCGGCCACCTCGTCGAGCTCGAGGGTGCTCACCCCGACCTTCGCGGCGTCGCGAACCGCGACGAGCGCCTCCCCCACAACGGCTCCCGCCGCAGCCATGGCATCGAGCTCTCCAGGGCTGCGGAACGGAACACGTTTGGTCTTACGGAGCCTCATCGCGGATCGATTACCTCAGGAGACCTTGACGCCGAGCGCGCTCAGCACTCGCTGATGCACTTCGTCGACCTCGCCGACGGCGTCGACGGTCTTGACCTGATCGCCGTAGTACTCGAGCAGCGGCGCGGTTTCTTTGTCGTACACCGCCATGCGGTTACGGATCACGTCTTCGGTGTCGTCGGCGCGACCACGTGCGAGCATCCGTTCGACGACGACGTCGGGATCGACGACGAACGAGACGACGGCGTCGAGTTCCGTGTCGAGGTCGGCCAGGATCGAGTTGAGCGCCTCGGCCTGCTCGATCGAACGGGGGAAGCCGTCGAGGATGAAGCCCTTCGACGCGTCGGGCTCGTTGAGTCGTGCGCGAACCATGTCGACGGTGATCTCCGGCGGCACCAGGTCGCCGGCGTCGAGGTACTTCTTGGCCTCGATGCCGATCGCGGTGCCCTGAGAGATGTTGGCGCGGAACAGGTCACCGGTGGAGATGTGCGGAATGCCGAGCGTCTCCGACAGCAGTTCCGCCTGAGTCCCTTTGCCAGCGCCGGGGGGGCCGAGAAAAACAAGTCTCACTTCAAGAATCCTTCGTACTTGCGTTGCATCAATTGACTGTTGATCTGCTTCACCGTGTCCAGACCCACGCCGACCATGATCAACACGGCCGTGCCCCCAAATGGCAGGTTCTGCACTCCCCCGCTGTTACCGATCTCGAGGAAGAGGTTGGGCAGTACAGCGATGATACCCAGATAGATCGAACCCGGGAGCGTGATGCGGCTCAGTACGTAGCCCAGGTAATCAGCCGTCGGCTGGCCGGGACGGATACCCGGGATGAACCCTCCGTACTTCTTCATGTCGTCGGCGCGCTCTTCGGGATTGAAGGTGACAGCGACGTAGAAGTACGTGAAGAAGATGATCATGGCGAAGTAGACGAGGATGTACACCCAGCTACTCGGGTCGGCGAGGTACCGCGAGACCCACGATTGCCAGCCCGACTCAGTGCCGTCGGAACTCTTGGTCAGCTGCACGATCAACTGCGGCAGATACAGCAGCGACGACGCGAAGATCACGGGAATGACGCCGGCCTGGTTGACCTTCAGCGGCAGATAGGTCGACGACCCGCCGTACATCTTCCGGCCGACCATCCGCTTGGCGTACTGCACCGGGATTCGACGCTGACCCTGCTCGATGAAGACCACGCCCGCGATGATGATCAGCGCCGCGAGGCACACGAGACCGAAGACCAGGCCACCACGGCTGGTGAGGATCGCCCGGCCCTCGGCGGGGATGCGAGCGGCGATGCCCGCGAAGATCAGCAGCGACATGCCGTTGCCGATGCCGCGCTCGGTGATCAGCTCGCCGAACCACATGACGAGACAGGCGCCTGCGGTCATGACGAGCACGATGATCGACAGACCGAAGATCGACTGATCGGTGAGCACGTTGCCGCACTCCTGCGGGAGCAGCGTGCCGCGGTCGGCGAGCGCAACGATGCCGGTCGACTGGAGCAGTGCCAGCGCCACCGTGAGGTAGCGGGTGTACTGCGTCATCTTGGCCTGACCGGACTGGCCCTCCTTGCGGAGTTGCTCGAACCGCGGGATGACCACGGTGAGCAGCTGCACGATGATGCTCGCGGTGATGTAGGGCATGATGCCGATCGCGAACACCGAGAGCTGCAGCAGCGCTCCACCGGAGAACAGGTTGATCAGCGAGTAGACCTGATTGCCGCCACCGCTGTTGATGCGGTCGATGCAGGCGTGCACGGTCTTGTAGTCGACGCCGGGCGACGGGACCGTCGCGCCCAGGCGATACAGCACGATGATGCCGATGACGAAGAGGATCTTCTTCCTCAGATCGGGCGTCCGAATGGCCGCGACGAGGGGGGAAAGCACTAACTCCTCCTAGGAACGACCACGCTCGGGTTGTTCGGGGGCCCAGGCGGACCCCACCCCCACGTGCTCGGCAATCGACGTTGATCGGTGGTTGCGTTGTGCGGCAACGCCAGAAACTCTACCGGCTGCCACGACCGGCACTTCTCCGGGACCGCTCCACCTGAAGTTTTCGGCCAGCTCGCCCGACCCGCCGTGCGCTGCGAGTGCACGCACACCGCCGAGTTCGACGAACCAGCCCGCTGGCACCACAGCGGACGGCAGAACAGTGCTGCCGTCCGCTGTGGTCAGAAACGAACTCTCTTACAGTTCGGTGGTGCTGCCACCGGCAGCGGCGATCTTTTCCTTGGCCGACGCCGTGAACTTGTTCGCGGTCACGTTGACCGCGACGCTCAGCTCACCGTCGCCGAGGACCTTCACCAGCTGGTTCTTGCGAACCGCACCGGCAGCGACGAGCTCGTCGACGCCGATGGTGCCGCCCTGCGGGAACAGCTTGGCGATGTCGCCTACGTTGACGACCTGGTACTCGACCCGGTTGGGGTTGGTGAAGCCCTTGAGCTTCGGCAACCGCATGTGGATCGGCATCTGGCCGCCCTCGAAGGCTGCAGGCACGTTCTTGCGTGCCTTGGTGCCCTTGGTGCCGCGACCGGCGGTCTTACCCTTGGACCCCTCACCGCGACCCACACGGGTCTTCTCGGTCTTCGCGCCCGGAGCGGGGCGAAGGTGATGGAGTTTGATGGTCATTGCTCTTAAACCTCTTCGACTGTCACGAGGTGTGCAACCACGTTGATCAAACCGCGGTTGATCGGGGTGTCCTCGCGGGTGACGGTCTGGCGAATGCCCCTGAGTCCAAGGGTCCGCAGGCTGTCACGCTGGTTGCTCTTGGCACCGATGGTGCCCTTCACCTGGGTGATCTTCAGCTGTGCCATGTCTTACACTCCCTGGCCTGCGCGCGCCCGGAGCATACCGGCCGGCGCCACATCTTCGATCGGCAGACCGCGACGTGCGGCGACCTCTTCGGGACGCTGCAGCATCTTGAGTGCGGCCACGGTCGCGTGGACCACGTTGATCGCGTTGTCGGAGCCGAGGCTCTTGGCGAGCACGTCGTGCACGCCCGCGCACTCGAGCACGGCACGCACCGCGCCACCGGCGATGACACCGGTACCGGGGCTTGCCGGACGCAGCATCACGACACCGGCAGCAGCCTCACCCTGAACCGGGTGGGTCACGGTGCCTGCGATCAGCGGAACGCGGAAGAAGTTCTTACGAGCCTCTTCGACGCCCTTCTGGATCGCGGCAGGAACTTCCTTGGCCTTGCCGTAGCCGACACCGACCATGCCCTGGCCGTCGCCGACGACCACGAGAGCGGTGAAGGAGAACCGACGTCCACCCTTGACCACCTTGGAGACACGGTTGATGGTGACAACGCGCTCGAGCTGGTTGCGCTCCTGGTCGCGATCGCGCCCGCGGTCGTTACGACGATCGCGGCCACCGCGGCGGTCGTTGCCGCCCTGGTTGTTGTTGTTGTTGTCGTTTCCGGCGGGTCCGTTTCCGCCGTCACGCTGACGTCCGGGCATCAGAGGTTCCCTCCGGTCATGTTGGTCAAGCTGTTATTGCTGGTCATCAGAACTGCAGGCCTCCCTCGCGGGCGGCATCGGCGAGCGCGGCGATGCGGCCGTGGTAGTCCTTGCCACCACGGTCGAACACGACGGCCTCGACACCTGCGGCCTTGGCGCGAGCGGCGATCAGTTCGCCGACGCGACGTGCCTGTGCCGACTTGTCGCCACCGGATGCACGCACGTCAGCCTCGATGGTCGACGCTGCTGCGAGGGTCTTGCCCGCGAGGTCGTCGATCAGCTGCACGTGGATGTGACGGCTGCTGCGCTTGACTGCCAGACGCGGACGCTGCGGCGTTCCGCTGACCTTCTTGCGAAGGCGGAAGTGGCGATTGCCGGTCGCGGTGCGACGTCGGGTCGACACGTCCTTGCCGATGGGCTTGCGGACAGTTTTGGTTGCTGTATCACTCATGGCTTACTTACCCGTCTTTCCGACCTTGCGACGGATCTGCTCACCCTCGTAGCGAATGCCCTTGCCCTTGTACGGGTCGGGACGACGCAGGCGGCGGATGTTCGCCGAGATCTGGCCGACTTGCTGCTTGTCGATACCCGACACCGAGAACTTGGTGGGCGACTCGACGGCAAAAGTGATGCCCTCGGGAGCCTCGATCGGCACGGGATGGCTGTAACCGAGCGCGAACTCGAGGTCGCGACCCTTGGCTGCGACGCGGTAGCCGACACCGAAGATTTCCATCTTCGTGGTGTAGCCCTTGGTGACGCCGTCGACCAGGTTGGCAACCAGCGAGCGGTTCAGACCGTGCAGTGCACGGTTACGACGCTCGTCGTTGGGGCGGGTCACCACGATGGTGTTGTCTTCCTGCGCCACCTGAATGGGGCTGGTGACAACGTGGCTCAGCTCGCCCTTGGGTCCCTTCACGGTGACCGTCTGTCCGTCGATGGAGACGGTGACGCCCGCGGGGATCTCGATCGGATTCTTACCGATACGCGACATTGTGCTTACCTCCCCTTACCAGACGTAGGCGAGGACTTCGCCGCCCACGCCCTGGTTGGCTGCCTGGCGATCGGTGAGCAGACCGGACGACGTGGAGATGATGGCCACGCCGAGGCCGCCCAGGACCTTGGGCAGGTTGGTGGACTTTGCGTACACCCGCAGACCCGGCTTGGACACGCGGCGAAGGCCGGCGATGCTGCGCTCACGGGAGGGGCCGTACTTGAGGGAAACGACGAGGTTCTTGCCGACCTCCGCATCTTCGGTGCGGTAATCGGTGATGTAGCCCTCGCGCTTCAAGATCTCGGCGATGTTCACCTTGAGCTTCGACGACGGGAGGGTCACCTCGTCGTGGAACGCCGAATTGGCGTTACGCAGACGTGTCAAGAAGTCTGCGATCGGGTCAGTCATGGTCATGGTTGACCGTCAACCTTTCTCGTAGCGGTTCCCATGCAGCGCCGATCGTCAGGGTTTCTCCTGTGACCTGCGGTGGGCCTTCCACGAAGTGGATAGTGAATAGGTTCTCGCCGCCGGTGCCCTAGGCATTTCGCCAGCACCGGAGACTATTCAGTTGTAGCCGTGACCCGAGTGCGGACACGCAAAGGTGCACAGGCAACCGTTCTAGTGTAGAGAATCGGCTGGCCAGACCCAAATCGATGCCTGCAGCGGCCCTGAGTCACCGCGTTCGATGCGGACGCACGACCATACCCAGTAGCGCCATGACTGCCACGGAGGCCGCACCCATCATCGCCCACCCGGCGCCGTCGGTTCCGCCAACCGACGCCAACACCGCGCCGAGTGCCGCGACACCAAAGGCCCCTCCGAGCTGACGCGACGCACTGAACAAGCCGCCTGCCGTACCTGCGGATCCCGCGGGAGCACCCGCGACGATGAGCCCAGTCATCGGCACGATCACCAGCGGTAACGCCGTTCCTGCGATCAGCATCGTCGCGATCAGTGCCCACAGTGGTCCGCCGACGAACATCACCACCGCGATCGCCACGGAACCCACCAGAGCCGCAAGCTGACCGAGCACCGCAGGCAACTGGGGCCCACGTGCAGCGACCACGCGCCCCGCAACCGGGCCGAGGACACATGGCCCGAACGTGTAGGCGATGAGGACGAGTCCCGCACCCAACGGCGACAGCCCGCGTGCGTTGATCAGATACAGACTCGCGACAAACAGCGTCGACGCCATCACCACCTGAATCGTGAAGCCGAACAACGTTCCTCGCAGGATCGACGGAATACGGAGCAGACGCACGGGAATCGCCGGGGCAGCGCTTCGTCGATCCGACCAGTAGAGCAATCCGGCCGCGCACACCGTCGCGATCAGCGCCCACGCCGCGATCCAGGATCGCTCCCCCGCTTCGATGATGACGACGACCACGAGCGCGAAGAACACCACCGCGAGCAGCTGTCCGCGCACATCGAGTCGCGCACCACGGTCGCGTGCCCTCGAGTCAGCCGGAAAGTATCGACTCCAGGCCAGCGCGAGAATTCCCACCGGCACGTTGATCAGGAAGATCCACCGCCATCCGCCTGCGGCGATGAGGATTCCACCGACGGTCGGTCCTGCTGCGAAACCGCACCCGGTGACCAGCGCGTAGAGACCGATGGCGCGATGTCTGTCGGCAGGTTCGGGATTCATCCTCCCGATGAGCGCCAGCGTCGTCCCCGGGATCAGCGCGGCCGCAGCGCCTTGAAGCGCGCGCAGGATGATGAGGACCAGCAACGTCGGAGCGAGAGCGCACAACACCGACGTGAGCACGAACGCGAGAACGCCCACCCGGTACGTGCGCAGCGCGCCGTAGCGATCGGCGATCGCGCCGGAACTCAGCAACAGCGCGCCGAAGGTGACCAGGTAGGCGCTGACGACCCACTGTTGTCCGGCGACGCTGCCACCCAGAGACCTGGCGATGTCTGGCAGCGCGACGTTGAGGACCGTCGAGTCGACCAGCACCAGCAGGTAGCCGAGCGAGACGCCGACGTTGCTGACGGTGCGACCACGCATGGCCTCGCCCGAGCGGCGTCGTGATCTGGAGGGTTCGCGAGTTGTCGTTGGCACGGCATCAGGATGCTGCCGACACCCGACGTCGATCGACCGGAATAGATGCAGGCAGTGTGCGGTTTTTCCGAACACCATCCGATGCGTCACGCCTCCCGGCCCCAAGCGAGGAGTAGCAGTCATGGAAATCCGACACGTACGGACCTTTCTCGCCGTCGCCGAGCATCGCACCGTCCTCGGCGCCGCGGCCGCCCTCGACCTGGCCCCGTCGTCGGTGTCGCAACAGATCAGGGCGCTCGAACGCGACCTCGGTGTGCAGCTCTATCACCGCTCGCCGAGCGGTATGCGCCTGACCGAAGCCGGACTAGTGCTGGCCGCCCAGGGCCCCGAGTTCCTCGACCGCTGGGCCAGACTCGGGCGTTCGGTCACCACTGCCGCCTCGGCCGCGCCCCTGCGTATCGCGAGCACCGAACACATGGTCGCCACGCAGATCCCAGGCATTCTGCGCGAGTTCGGCAACCGAGTCCCCGGCGGAACCGTCGCCGTGGACACCCTCATCGACCCGACGTGCGTCGTCGACGCGGTGGCGTCTGGGAGCGCCGACGTCGGACTCGTACTCGATATGCATGACGACGCGGCCGACCGTTGGCTCCTGCCCGCGACGCAGCGTACGGACGTCTCCTACGCCGACCTGGTCCCCGTCACCACTGCAATCGCGATGGCATCCGGCCATTCGCTTGCGCGACACGAGCACCTCACCATCGCCGACCTTGTCGGCGAACACATCCTGAGCGGCCCACGACGATGCGCGACACACCTCGGCGTCGAGAACATGCTGCCCGAACCGATGGAACCCATGTCGAGCCTGGTTGTCGCCTTCAGTTGGGCTGCCAACGGCCTCGGGGTGGTGATGGCCCCGAAGTTCGCCGTTGGCGCGACGTCGGCTGCCGGCCAGCTCGTCGCGGTAGATCTCGACATCGCGCCGCACACCTCCTGGATTCGAATGGTGTGGTCATCCGAGCGCCCGGTCGTCGGCGACTTTCGCGACCTGCTGTACGCGGCGAGCGTCGGGGTGAGCGGCGATACGACGCGCAGTGGCAAGGTCGGTCAACCGGGTGAGATCGCCGCGGCGTCGTGACCCACCTGCCGTCGACGGCTAGGCTGCTGCGGTGAATTGGGAACTGATCTCCTGCGGCCTACGCGGTCACGAGACCTACCGCCCCGACGAGCCCGGTCTCGCCGATCATCTGCACACCGAGACCAGCGCCGGCGACGCGTGGCGATGCCTGCGATGCGGCGATTACGCCCTCGGCTCACCTCGCAACAGCGGACCCGCCGACCATGCCCCGGAGGTTCCGCGTGGTCGGTTGCTGCGCGACCTCATCATCATGCGACTGCTCGCGGTCGAGCGCCTGATCCGCGGGATCTTTCTCGTCATCGCAGGCATATTCGTGATCGAGCTGCGCAACAGTCAACAGACACTGCACGAGAAGTTCGACGCCGAGATGCCGCTGCTCAAACCGATCGCCGACCAGATCGGCTGGAATATCGACGACTCCAAGGTCGTGCAGTGGATCGAAAAGGCGACCACCCTGTCGACCGCGACCATCGTGCTCGTCGGCTGCGCGCTGCTCGCCTACGGAATCAGCCAATTCGTCGAGGCGTACGGCCTGTGGTTCGCCAAACGCTGGGGCGAGTACTTCGCGGTGATCGTCACCAGCATCTTCATCCCGCTCGAGGTGTATGAACTCGTCGAGAAGGCGACGGTGTTCAAGGTGCTCTTGCTCGCCGTCAACGTCGCTGCGGTCGTCTGGCTCATCTGGAGTAAGCGGCTGTTCGGCGTCCGCGGCGGCGAGGCCGCCTACCACGCCGAACACAGCGCCGAGAGCCTCCTCACCGTCGAGCGGGCGGCGGGCTGAACCAACAAGACATCGCCGCTGTCACGAGCCGCACCGCCGCCGCGCACCCGTCGGTCGCGGAAGCTATATTCACGTCCGATGACTCACGCCGACAGTGATACGCCACCGCCGGTCGGCCACGCGATCCGTCCCGGACGGGTCGTCCGCCTCGCGGACGTGTACGGCCCGGCAATCGACGACCTCGCTGACGCCGTAGCACCGGAACTGCCGGTGATCTTGGACTACCGCGGCCCCGATGAACGGAGCGCACGGCAGGTCGCCACCGAGATCCTCGAGGCACTCGAATCGGCGCTGATCACGTTGTTCCCGGCCTGGCTACCTGGCAGGTCATCCAATGAGCGACTCGACGTCGACGACGCAGAGACGCTGGCCCGGCAGTTGTGCGCCGACGTCGGCCTGTCAACTGCCGTGGTCGTACCGCTCGCGCGGGCGGGCGCCGCGAACGAACGCACGACGCCATCCGCAATTCCTGAACAACGCGCGGCCGTGCTCGTCGCTTTGCTACGCCACTTCTACGGTCGGCCCGAGGTGGTGCTCGCCGTGCGAGCAAGTAGCGCGCTCCCCGATGATGCGCAGCGCACCGCGGCGTCGGCATGTGCGTGGCTCGCGGAGCATGCCAACATGACCGTCTGGCTCACCGCCGACGCGTTGCCCGAGGTGCGCCGAGTACCTGTGCTGCGCCTCGGGGTCGCCTCATCAACCGCCCCCGTCCCGACCGACCCGCTGCGACCGACTCTGATCGTCTCCCGACCGACGGGCGCTCCCGCCCCACACAGCGCCGCAGAGCAGGCGCTCGAATACACACTGGCCCAACATGATTGGGCAGCCGGACGTCTCTGGAATCGCTGCCCCACCGACCTCGCCGCATTGTCGGGAGTCGCGATAGTCGACGTCCTGTGGCCGGATGCGCGAGTCATCGTAGAAGTCGACGGCCCCGACCATCGTCGAGCCGACAAGTACGCCCGTGACCGCCGCCGCGACAATATGCTGCAGCGGCACGGCTACGTGGTACTCCGCTACACCAACGAACAGGTTCTCGGCGACACGTCGTCAGTCGTCGCGGAACTGCGCGAAGTTCTCGCCCATCACCATCCGACCCCCAGCTCGCCTACTGCGCCTGGACCTGATCTGAAGGAGTCACAGTGGACCACCCGAAGCTGACACCGAGCCAAAGCGCGGTGCTCTTCGTCCTCATGGCGGAGTCCACGGAGTTGTCGACTCCTCGCCTACGCGAGCTGGGCCCCAACCTCGACAAGCCTGGACGACAGAAGTTGACCGAACACGGCCTGATCGAGTCGCGCAAAGGCGAGCGCAATGCGCTCTACCACTCGCTCACCGACCGCGGATGGGCTTGGTGTGCAGACGAATTGCGTGCAGGGCCGCCGGACCGCTCGTTGCCCCCGATCCGCGCGCTGTATGCCGTCCTCAACGCAATCGGGCGTCATCTCGACGCCGAAGACTTCCGACTGTACGAAGTCTTCGGCCGTCCGCGCGCCGTCGTCGAGGCCGCGCCGCCCGCGTCGTCGAAGGCCGTGAACATCGGCGCCCGCATCATCGCCACATACGAGTCGTTAGCTCATCAGCGCGGAGCGCTCGTCGACGTCGCGGCGCTTCGTTCATCGCTACCTGACATCGACCGCTCCGAGTTCAACGCCGCGATCCTCGAATTGCAGGACCGCCCGGGTGTCAGTCTGATCCCTCAGGACGACCGGGCCCGTCTCAGCGAGACCGACCGAGCTGCGGCCGTTGTGGTCGGCACACAACCGTGCCACCTGTTCGCAGTCGAGGAGGACTGATGGACAACGACATTCGCGAGGCACTCGAGTCGATCCGACTCGACTGGGCCGACACCCCCGACGACGTGTGGGGCACGTCGGGCACCTACCACGTCGCCGGCTTGCACGAGCAGGTCGCCGACGAGACGATGCGCAGCTTCGCCGACGCTGCGCGGTCGGAGTCAGCCAGCCCCATCGGCGTGGTGATCCGCGGCGTAGCGGGCTCGGGCAAGACGCACCTTCTCGGACAGATCCGTCAGCGCGTGCAGGAGCGGGGCGGCTACTTCTTCTTGGTGAGATTGCTCGACGGCAGCGACTTCTGGAAGTCGGTCACGGTCGCGGTGCTCGAGAGTCTCAATCGCCCCAGCCCGACACATCCGACCCAGCTCGCACAACTTCTCGACCGCCTTGCCCTTGAAGCCGACGTGTCGGAGTCGACGCGTGCAGCAGTCGTCGGTGAGGCGACGCTCACCGTTTCTGCACTCGAAGAGTTCGTGGCGGGCGTGTATCGAAACCACCCCCATCGCCGACGGTCGCAGCACATCTTGCGCGCGCTGGTACTGACAGCGTCACAGGACTACGACGCCAGAGACCTCGGCGAGGCGTTTCTACACCTAGACGTCGACGACGCAGACGAGTTGGCCGAGTGGGGTATCCGCAACGCGACGCTCGGCTACCAAGAGATGGTCCAAAATATCTCCCGCATCGTCGCGTTCGATGCCGCAGCAGTACTGGGCGTCGACCAGATCGACACGCTCATCGAAGCGGGATGGTCGGCCGCCGCGGACGAGAACTCAGTGGTCAATCAGGTGGCTCACGGTTTGATGGCGTTGCGCGAGAACATGAGTCGGACGGCAACCGTTGTCTCGTGCATCACGGCGGCCTGGGAACATCTGGAGAGTAGGGTGATGCGCTCCGCAGTCGAGCGTTTCCGAAAGCCACCAATGCTGCAGCGGCCGCCGTCGGATGACTTCGCGCGCGAGCTCCTCGCCAAACGTTTCGCACCCGGCTTCGCCCAGATCGACTTCACGCCACCCCAACCACATTGGCCTGTCGACGACGTAGCGCTCGCCGATGCACAGCGATACACCCCGCGCGAACTCATGATGGCCGTCGACCGGCAGGTTGCGGCGATGCTGCGCAGCGGCACGTTCACATCGATCACGACGTTGAACGACACCCACACGCCGACACGCCCGGCCAGCGACAACGCTCGTGAACAGTCGAACGACGTCCCCTCCGTGAGCGAATCGCATTCGGCGACAACAGATGTCGACGCAATCGAAAAGCGGTATCGTGAGTTGATCGAGCAAGCCAACCCCGCCGCCGCCCTTGACCACGCCACAGAGGATGTCGTCGTCCCCGATTTGCTGCAGGCCGGACTCGGCGCGTGGATCGAAGCCCTCCCCAGCGGGGCAGGCAATTGGTATCAGGACCCCAAGCCGGGGGCAAAAGCCTTGCTGCACGGGCGAATCAGTCATGTCATCGACCCCGCGACAGAGTCCGAAGAATCGTGGAGCTTCCGCGCGCTTGCCGCCACACACCCCCGCGCGGTCCAGTCCCGCCTCACCAACGCCAACATCGCCTCGGGACTTAGCCTCGGCGAGGTCGAGCGCACCCTGGTGGTGCTCAGGCGCCAGCCGTGGCCCACCGGACCCAAAACCGCACAGTTGGTCGACGAACTGCATCGCCGCGGCGGTCGGGTGATCGCCTGGACAGACGACGACATCCGACGACTCATGGCATTGGCGCAGTTGCGTTCCGAGCGACCAGCGCAGTTGCACGACTGGATCGTCGATCGTGCACCGGCAGCCGAGATCGGCTTCCTCGCAGAGATTCTCACACCCGGATTGACCAAGGCCCTCGCCACGGAGGTCGAGACGCCGAAGGTGGAGACGCCGCAGGGTGCATCATCGGGAGCCCACGCAGCCGAGACCGACGCCGCTTCCTGCGCGGTAGCGATCACGCCTGACGAGGCGAGTCCTGTTGCCACCGAGTTCCGTTCGTCCGGTGAACACCGCGCAGTCGACGTGCTGCCGATCGGTGTTCGATCAGTCGACGGCGAACCAGTTGAGGCGCCGCTGGAGTCGCTCCGCAAGCATGCCGCCATCTTCGCGGGTTCCGGCTCCGGAAAGACCGTACTCATTCGACGCATCGTCGAAGAGGCAGCTCTGCAGGGTGTTTCGTCGATAGTCCTGGACATCAACAACGACCTCGCACGACTCGGGATGCCCTGGCCTGAAGGCACGCGGGAATGGAGTCCAACCGACCGCGCCGCGGCCGACCGCTATTTCGCCGACACAGAGGTTGTTGTGTTCACCCCCGGGCGGCGCTCCGGTCGACCGTTGAGCTTTCGTCCGCTGCCCGAATTCGCCTCGCTGGAAACCGATTCCGACGAGTTTTTCGCGGCGGTCGACTCTGCCGTCGGCGCGCTCCTCCCCAAGGCGCGCCCCTCCGAACGCGGCGCGCGCGCATCACGCTACGAGGCGGTGTTGCGACAGGCGATGGTGTACTTCGGTCGTCGCGGCGGTGGAAGTCTGCCGTCCTTCGTCGCCTTGCTGTCCGAACTACCCGACGGGGTGAGCACCCTCGCCGACGCACCTCGCCTCGCGATCGATCTGGCCGAGAATCTGAAAGCGTCGATGGCCAACGACCCCTTGTTGGACGAAGCCGCGACGCCCGCCGACCCGGGTGTGCTGCTCACCCCATCGCCGGGCTATCGCGCTCGCGTGTCGGTCATCAACCTCGCGGGACTCGGAAGCGAGTCGCGCGTCGCGAACTTCGTCGGACAACTGCAAATGTCATTGTTCGCCTGGATCAAGAAGCACCCTGCCTCAGATCGGCCGCTCGGCGGCATCTTGGTGATGGATGAGGCGCAGAACTACGCACCATCGCAGCGCGTCACGACCGCAACGGAGAGCACGTTGGCACTGGCTTCGCAGGCGCGCAAGTACGGGTTGGGGTTGATCTTCGCGACACAGGCCCCGAAGGGAATCCACGGCCGCGTGAGCGGCAACGCGTCAACTCAGCTCTTCGGAAGACTGCACCACCCGAACCAGATCGAAGCTGCCAAGGAGTTGGCAAACAGCAAGGGAAGTCCGATCCCCGACGTCGGCCGACTATCGACCGGAACGTTCTACACCGCGGTCGACGGCGGCCGTTTCGTCAAAGTCGACACCCCGCTGTGTCTGAGTTACCACCCGAAGAGTCCGCCCACCGAGGACGAGGTGATCGCCATCGCGCGAGCGTCACTGGACTAGGACCTCACGAGGATCTGCCGAGTCCGCGGTGGCGCGGCCCTCCAATGCCACCCACCACCGCGCGCGGCGTGCAATCGTGAGACATGGACACCACGCGACTCCCAGCCCTCGTCGACGAACTCATCGCCACGGCGCGCGACGCGCACAGTCGCCGCGCCGGGCACACGCTGCACGGCAACTCCGCCCGGCATCTGCGTCAAACCGTCATCGCATTGGCGGCCTCCACCGAACTCGGCGAGCACCAGAGTCCCGGCGAAGCGACGCTTCAGGTGCTCCGCGGCGACGTGACGCTCACCGCGGGCGACGACGAGTGGCACGGCGTGGCCGGTGACCTCATCACCATTCCCGACGCCCGACACAATCTCCGCGCCAACGAGGACTCTGCGGTACTTCTCACCGTGCTGGCGAACTAGTCTCCGAACGTCGTGTCGACAGCCATCGCCACCACCATCGCAGCATCCCGACGAAGACGATCACCCAGATCAGCAGCGCCAGCCACGCCTCCCAGGTACCCATGGTCTTGATCCACGGAACCTGCCAGGCGATTCCCAACTGTCTGCTCGCCACCCCCCACATGCCGATGGGGAACACGATCGACCACAACGCGGTGCGAAATCCCGAATGCGTACCCGGCCTACGCGCGTGCCAGATCATCAGCACGATCAACAGGGGAATCAGCCACGTGCCGAAGATCCAGGCCATCAGACACAACGTCCCGACCACATCGTGCGTGACGAGTCGTTGCGCCGAGCCCGTCCCTATGACCTCGGCCCCCGCGAGCACGGAGATCGCGCCGGCGCCCATGAGCACCCAGTACGGCGCCACTTCGTCGTCGTGTGAGAGTCCGACGATGATCAACCGTGCGACGACCAACACAGCCATCACGATCAGGATCAGCACGCCGATCCCCCACCACAACGCAGCGACCTCGGCGTACCACTTGACCCGCTTGGCCGCGGCCAGCGCGCCGAAGGCAACCGCGACCGCCTGTGTCCCGACCACCATCAGAAACCAGGTGCCGTTGACGTGTGTCCACGGCAACGGGGTCGTCGGCGCCGGGGGATGCTCCCGTGACTGTGCGGCGCTGAAGAACGCGGCGATCACCGCCGTGTAGCCGAGTATCACCCACGACACGAGCGCGACGACAGCACATGTGACTGCGGCCCAGGTACTTCCCGCCGCCAACGCTCTCGCCGCGAGCACCCCACTCGCCGCAGTGAAGGCCAACACGGTGAACCCGTCGTTCGCGATCTCACGCCGCACCTCGTCGACCACGCCTGCACCAGTGAACCAACCGGCAATGGTGAACACGATCAACGCGACATATCCGACGACTGCCGCAAAGAAGAGAATCGCCGAAATGAGATCGGCCAGATCCGAGTATGTGCCACTACCGAGTGTCGCCGCATTGTGGATTGCTGTCGACACAATGCCGGTCGCCATGACGAAAGTGAACTGCCCAAGGCTCGCATGCGGCACGCGTCGTCGAAGCCGGGTGGGCGAATCGGGCGATACCGCACGCGAAACGTTCACACTGACCGACCCTTTCACGTTGTGTCACAAGGACCTACACATTGCGAATGTCTATACCCAATCGAAACACGCGGAGCACTCGGCGATAACGTCCGGCCGGGCGTCGACGCCTCCGCCGAGCCGCCTCGGATCTGCGACGACGAAACCGCACACCCCGAGCATTTCATCCGTATGGTGAATTCATGGCCCGATCTACTGCAGTTCAGGGCGATGCAGCCAAAGCCCTACTCGATATCGGCAAATTCTTCACCCGCTGGGACGAAACCTCCGACGGGAGAGTCGTTTTCCGCGAGGGAGGCCGTGCTGGCGATGTCTTCTACCGCGATCGGTGGAACCACGACAAGATCGTGCAATCGACCCATGGCGTCAACTGCACCGGGTCGTGTTCATGGAAGGTTTACGTCAAAGACGGCATCATCACCTGGGAGACTCAGGAAACCGACTATCCGTCGGTCGGTCCCGACCGGCCGGAATACGAGCCCCGCGGCTGCCCACGTGGCGCGGCATTATCCTGGTACACGTACTCGCCGACGCGGGTTCGATACCCGTACGCGCGCGGGGTGCTCGTCGAAATGTACCGGGCCGCCAAGGAAAAGACCGGCGATCCCGTGCTGGCGTGGGCCGACGTCGTCGGAGATCCGTTGCGCCGCAAGTCATATCAGCAGGCTCGAGGTAAGGGAGGCCTCGTCCGCGTGAGTTGGGACGAGGCCATCGAGATGGCTGCTGCCGCCCACGTGCACACCATCAAGACCTACGGCCCCGACCGATGCTCCGGTTTCTCACCGATCCCCGCGATGTCGATGGTGTCGCATTGCGTGGGGACTCGCTTCATCCAGTTGATCGGCGGGGTGATGACGTCGTTCTACGACTGGTACGCAGACCTGCCGTCGCGAGTCCACAGATCTTCGGCGATCAGACCGACGTCCCGGAATCCGGTGACTGGTGGGATGCGTCGTATCTGATGATGTGGGGCTCCAACGTCCCGGTCACCCGAACTCCAGACGCGCATTGGATGGCAGAGGTCCGCTATCGCGGCACCAAAGTCGTATCGGTCAGCCCCGACTACGCCGACAACACCAAATTCGCCGACGAATGGCTACCGGCACAAGCAGGTACCGACGCCGCGCTGGCCATGGCGATGGGGCACGTCATCCTCTCGGAGTACTTCGTCGCGAACACCACCGAGTTCTTCGACGAGTACGTGCGCTCCTACTCCGACCTTCCCTTTCTGGTGCACGTCGAGCAACACGAACACGGACTCGTCGCAGGCAAGTTCCTGACCGCAGATGAGTTGGCGGGAGCCGATGAAAACGACTCCGACGCCGTGTGGAAGACCGTGGTACTCGACGAGCAGACCGGAGCAGCCGCGGTTCCCAACGGCTCGCTGGGTTTTCGCCGCTCTGCCGCAGGCGAGGGCAGATGGAACCTCGACCTCGAGGGAATCACACCGGCGTTGACCCTTTTCGGTCGCGACGACGCGCAACTCGTCGAGATCGCCTTGCCAGCCTTCGACGCCCCGGATGGCAGCGGTTCGGTGCTACGCCGAGGTGTGCCGACAACCGTCATCAACGGCCACCAGGTCACCACGGTCTTCGACCTCATGCTCGCGCAATACGGGGTGCATCGTGACGGAATGCCCGGCGAATGGCCGTCCGGCTACGACGACGCGTCGACCCCCTACACGCCGGCCTGGCAGGCGGAGATCACCAGCGTGCCTGCGGAGGCAGCGATCCGGGTTGCGCGCGAATTCGCCACCAACGCAGTCGATTCGGGCGGACGATCGATGATCATCATGGGAGCCGGGATCTGCCAGTGGTTCCACGGCGACGCCACCTATCGGGCCATCCTCTCGCTGTTGATCCTGACCGGCTGCATGGGACGAAACGGCGGGGGCTGGGCGCATTACGTTGGGCAGGAGAAATGCCGCCCGATCACGGGATGGATGTCGTTGGCCAACGGACTCGACTGGAGCCGACCGCCTCGCACCATGACCGGCACGTCGTACTGGTACATGCACACCGACCAGTGGCGCAACGACGGCTATTCGGCTGCGTCACTTGCATCTCCGCTATCGCGCGGGACACTCGACCACGAACACACCGCCGACGCCATCGCGCAATCGGCGCGGCTCGGCTTGATGCCGTTCTATCCGCAGTTCGACCGCAATCCGCTCGACGTCGCAGACGACGCACGGCAAGCCGTCGACCGTGGCGATGCCGACTCTGCGTCGAGCTATGTGGCACAACATCTTTCCGACGGAACACTGACGCCGTCGATCACTGATGTCGACGCCCCGGAGAACTGGCCACGGACGCTGGTGCTGTGGCGGTCGAATCTCATGGGGTCGTCGGCGAAGGGTAACGAGTACTTCCTACGAAACCTACTGGGAACACACAACAATGTGCTCGGTGTCGAATCAGCCGACACACCCCGACCCAAAGACGTTCGGTGGCATGAGAAAGCGCCAGAGGGCAAGCTGGATCTGCTGCTATCGGCGGACTTTCGCATGACGTCGACGACGCTGCTGTCCGACATCATCCTGCCCGCGGCCACCTGGTACGAGAAGAACGATTTGTCGTCGACGGACATGCACCCCTTCGTGCACGCCTTTTCTCCTGCCATCGATCCGCCGTGGGAAGCGAAAACCGACTTCGATCTCTTCCACCGCCTCGCGGCCGCGTTCTCCGAGCAGGCGAAGACGCACCTCGGTGTGCGGCACGATCTCGTCAGCACCCCCATGCAGCACGACACTCCCGGTGAGACAGCGCAACCCAAGGGCACCGTCGACGACTGGCACCAGTCGACGACGGTCGGCCATCCGGGAAAGAACATGCCTGCGTTCGCGGTCGTGGAGCGCGACTACACCGCCATCGCCGACAAGCTCGCGACGGTCGGCCCACTCGCCGATACGCTCGGCTTCGCCACCAAGTCGGTCACCTACGACGTCGCCGAACAGGCGCAAAGTCTCTCCGACAACAACGGGGTGATGCTCGGCGGTGCGGGCGACGGTCGGCCGGCGATCGATACCGACGCGAAACTCGCCGAGGCAATACTGCGGTTCTCCGGGACCACGAACGGCACTCTCGCAGTCCAGGGCTTCGAGAAACTTCAGAAGCGCGTCGGAAAGACACTCGACGACCTCGCAGAAGGCAACGCCGACAAGCACATCAGCTTCACCGACACCCAACAGGCCCCCGTTCCGGTGTTCACCTCGCCGGAGTGGTCCGGGTCGGAAACCGGCGGCAGGCGATACGCCCCGTTCACCGTGAACATCGAGCGCCTCAAGCCATTTCACACTCTCACCGGCCGCATGCACTTCTACCTCGACCACGATTGGATGATCGACGTCGGCGAATCGATGCCCATCTATCGGCCACCGCTGGACATGCATCGATTGTTCGGCGAGCCACGACTCGGCCCAGACGGCGCGCAGCAGATCACCGTGAGATACCTGACGCCCCACTCGAAGTGGTCCATTCATTCGGAGTACCAGGACAACCTCCTGATGCTGTCATTGTCTCGCGGCGGTCCAACCGCATGGCTGAGCCCCGACGATGCCGCAGCGATCGACGTACACGACAACGAGTGGATCGAATGCGTCAACGCCAACGGCGTCGTGGTGTGCAGGGCTATTGTCAGCCATCGCATGCCCGCTGGTGTCGTCTACGTTCATCACGCGCAGGAACGCACGATCGACGTCCCGAAATCGGAGGCAACCGGTCGGCGGGGTGGAATACACAATTCGGCAACCCGACTCCTCGTCAAACCCACTCACCTGATCGGCGGTTACGCCCAATTGTCCTATGCGTTCAACTATCTCGGCCCCGCCGGTAATCAGCGCGACATGGTGTCGACGATCCGTAAGCGCAGCCAGGAGGTGACGTACTGATGCGGGTGATGGCTCAGGTCGGGATGGTGATGAACCTCGACAAATGCATCGGCTGCCACACATGTTCCGTCACATGCAAACAGGCGTGGACCAACAGGCAGGCACCGAGTACGTCTGGTTCAACAACGTCGAAACCCGCCCGGGGCAAGGGTATCCACGACGCTATGAGGATCAGGAGAAATGGCGCGGTGGCTGGCATCTGAACGGCAAGGGCAAGTTGAGGCTCCGAACGGGCGGTCGGATGCAGAAGTTGTTGACGCTGTTCGCAAGTCCCGTTCAGCCGACCATCTACGACTATTACGAACCGTGGACCTACGACTACCAGATGCTCATCGACGCCCCGCTCGGCGACGATTTCCCTGTCGCGCGGCCGAAGTCGCTGCTCACCGGTGACGACACGAAGGTCACATGGTCGGCGAACTGGGACGACGACCTCGGTGGCGCACCGGAATTGGGCGCACTCGATCCGATCGTCGAGAAGCTGCGTCGTGAATCAGAAGACGCCGTCAAGTTCAGCTTCGAGCAGACGTTCATGTTCTACCTGCCCCGCATCTGCGAGCACTGCCTGAATCCCTCATGCATGGCGTCGTGCCCGTCTGGCGCAATCTACAAGCGCAGCGAGGACGGTATCGTCCTCGTCGACCAGGACCGGTGTCGCGGGTGGCGCCAATGCATCACCGGCTGCCCGTACAAGAAGATCTACTTCAACCACCGCACGGGCAAGGCCGAGAAGTGCACTCTCTGCTACCCGCGCATCGAGGTCGGGCAGCCGACCGTCTGCTCCGAGACCTGCGTCGGCAGACTCCGATATCTCGGACTATTCCTCTACGACGTCGACGCTGTCACCGAAGCCGCCTCCACACCAGACGACACCGACCTCTACGAAGCCCAGCTCAACCTGCTCCTCGACCCCAACGACCCGGACGTGATCGCCGGGGCGCGAGCTGAAGGCATTCCCGAGGACTGGCTCGACGCGGCACGTCGATCGCCAATTTATGCGCTGGCCAAGGAGTTCCGCGTCGCTCTGCCGCTGCATCCGGAGTACCGCACCATGCCAATGGTCTGGTACGCGCCGCCGTTGTCGCCGATCGTCGACCTACTCAGCGGACAGGGCCACGACGCCGAGGACGCGGGCACCCTGTTCGGTGCGATCGACGCATTGCGAATCCCCGTGGAGTACCTCGCCGAACTGTTCAGTGCGGGCGACACCGCAGTAATAGACGGCGTCCTGCGCAAACTCGCGGCGATGCGCGCGTACATGCGCGACATCACGCTCGGCCGCGAACCCGATCCCGACATCCCCGCGTCTGTCGGTATGTCCGAAGAGCAGATCTACGAGATGTACCGTTTGATGGCGATCGCCAAATACGAAGAGCGGTATGTGATTCCGACGGCCCATCTCGAGCAGGCCGAACAGCTCGACGAGATGGCGTGCTCACTCGACTACGAGGACGGGCCCGGCATGTACGGCTCCGGCGCCTTCGGCGAAGCGAGCGGAACCCCCACTCCTGTCTCAGTGGAGACCTTTCACGCGCTCAAACAACGTCAGACGACCGACACCGCGACCAGCTCACATCGCCTCGCCAATCGCACGAACCTGCTGAACTGGGACGGTAACGGGTCGCGCGAAGGGCTGTTCCCCGACCGCCCCGCATCCGACGACACCGGCAACTCGAAGGCGTCGTCGTGAGGTGGCCTCGCCGCGCGACTGCGGCCGATCATCGCGTGACGCGGCAGGTCTCCTCATGGTGTCTGAGTTATCCCGACGATCAGTTGATCGACCGAATCTCGCTGCTGCGCAGAGCATTATGCGAACAGCCCGATCACCCATCCACTCGTGAGCTGCTGACCTTCGTCGATCATCTCGAGTCGACGCCACTCCCCACCTTGGTCGACGACTACGTCGAGACATTCGACCTGTCGCGCAAGCACACGCTGTATCTCTCGTACTGGACCGATGGCGACACCCGACGACGTGGAGCCGCACTCGGCGAGTTCAAAGCGCTCTATCGGAGCAGCGGCTTCGTGGTCGACCTCCACAGCGAGTTACCCGACCACCTGCCGATCGTCCTGGAGTTCGCGGCGCGTGTCGACGCTGACGCGGGACAAGAGATGCTGGAGAAGTATCGCCCAGCGCTCGAGTTGATCCGATTCGCGTTGCGCGACCGTCGATCTCCGTACACCGCTGTGCTCACGGCGATCTGCTCGACGCTGCCCGGTGAATCGCCGGTAGACCGACAGGCTGCGCGCGCGATGACGCCGGCGCTCGGCGTCGAGGCCGTTGGCCTCGAGCCCTACGATTCGCGCCTACTGCCGCTGACTGCGACACCTGCGAGGGGTGAGCCGTGATGGACGTCTTCCTGTGGGGCGTACTGCCTTATCTCGTACTGCTCATACTCATCGGCGGCACGATCTGGCGCTACCGCTACGACAAGTTCGGGTGGACCACACGATCATCGGAGCTCTACGAGTCGCGGCTACTGCGGATTGCCTCGCCGATGTTCCACTACGGAATCCTCGTGGTCATCGTCGGACACGCGGTCGGTCTGGTCATCCCACAGTCCTGGACCGACGCACTCGGCGTCTCCGAGACGATGTACCACTGGGGCGCAGGCTTTTTCGGTCTCCTCGCCGCGGCAGCGACTCTGCTCGGCGTCGGCCTGCTCATCTATCGACGTCGCACCACCGGCCCGGTGTTCATGGCGACGACCCGCAACGACAAGCTGATGTATCTGGTCTTGGTATGCGCGCTGATCGCGGGAACCTACATCACAGTTGTCGGTGCAGTCGATCCCAGTGGACCCGGGGTCAACTATCGCCAGACTGTCTCGCCGTGGTTTCGGTCGATCTTCGTGCTGCAACCCGACATTCGCGCAATGGAGGCAGCACCGCTGCGCTTCCATGTGCACGTCCTGATCGGTCTGACCCTGTTCGCACTCGTCCCGTTCACCCGTCTCGTGCACATGTTCACCGCTCCGGTGCACTACCTGTTCCGGCCGTACATCGTGTACCGCAGTCGCGACCGACTGCCCACCCCAGGTGACCGCACGTCACGCCGAGGCTGGGAACCGGTGGGAGTCAGGGATCGTGACCGGTGAGCTACGCTCCACTCGCCTGCGCTATGACCGGCAACACCTGGCTGAGAGGTTCGCACGTGACCACATCGTCTCATCGACGTCGTTCCCGAACCCGCCTGCTGACGACGGCTGTCGCCGCGGTCGCCGCGTGTATCTCGCTTGCCGCGAACTCCGCAGGTATCGCGTCGGCCGCCCCGCAGCAACAGCTCGCCGACTACATCTCCGATGCCTCGCCCACCCCGGCCCGCGCCGAGACCTTCCTGCTCAACGGCGAGAGTCGCTGGCTCATCCCCACCGGCAACGGGCCGAAGCAGACTACGTTCCCCGCGGCTTTCGCGCACAGCCTGTCGAACCCCAACGTGGCGCCCGCCGGTGCGAATGACTGGTCGTGCAAACCCCAGGCCGGCCGCAATCCCGTCGTGCTGGTCCACGGAACGTGGGAGAACGCCTACAGCAACTGGTCGATGATCTCCCCCGCGCTCAGGCAGGCAGGCTTCTGCGTCTACGCACTCGACTACGGAATACAGCCGCCCTCTCAAGGCGGTGGCGTAGCAGCGGCATTCCCCGGCGTGTACGGCACCGGCGACATCGTGAAATCGGCAAACCAGATCAAGACCTTCGTCGACAAGGTCCTCGCGTCGACCGGCGCAGCCAAAGTCAGCATGGTCGGCCACTCGATGGGCGGCATCTCGACCCGCCAGTACCTGCGATTCGACGGCGGCGCGGCCAAGGTCGCCAATGTCGTGACTCTCGGTGCAACCAACAACGGCACAACACTCAATGGCATCGGCGCACTCGGACGTACCATCAACGATCTCGGTGTCGACATCCTGGGACCCCTCGCACTCGGCGTCGGGGTCTCGGGCACCCAGCAGATCTACAACTCGCCATTTCTGAAGACACTCAACAGCGGCGGTGTCTACGCCCTCGGCGACATCCGATACACGATCGTCGGCACCCGCTACGACGAGGTCACCACCCCCTACTCCAGCACGTTCTTCCCCACGGGCACCAAGAACACCCGCAACATCACGCTGCAGGACGGCTGCCCCCAGGACACGTCCGATCATTTCTCGATGAGCTATTCGCCCCGCGCGACGTCGATCGTCTTGCGTGCCCTCGGGGCCGACGTCCCACTCGTCTGCGCACCGAATGCGTGGCTCGTCGGCTAGCGAGACGAGGTCGCCCCAGACGAGGGTGCTGCTGTCGGCACCTGAGTAGTCGGCCGCGGTGACTGCTCCGCCTTCGGCCTCGGCTCGCTCATCGTCATCCCGAAGACGATCGCCGACACGACGATCGCGGCCCCGCCGATGACCACCGATCCAGCGACGGCACCGGCTGTCGCACCCGACATGAGCCCCGGCAAACATCCGACGATACCTGCGGTCAGCCCGATAAGACAGCCGAGAACACCACCGAGAATCGTGCCAACCGACGTTCCGATGGCCATTCCGAGTGACAATTCAGTCCCCATCCGAGTGATCGCCTTATCCAGTTTGTCGGCGCGCGCGTCCGCGTCCGACGTCGCCGACGTTGGCGGCGTCGATGTGACCACAACCGTCGTCTCGGCTGCGCGGTGCGGCGCGAGCGGCGTCGCACGAGAAATCGACGACCGGTTGACGTGCAGTCGCGCCACGCTGCTGTGAAGTTCGACGCCGAGCTTGTAAATATCTTGCGCCACTTCATATTTCAGTGGCGCACTGGCGGCCACCTTGCCGTTCCGGTCGACGATCTGAATCTGATCACCTGCCACTCGCAGAGCACCGGAACCAACCGTCAGCACCACATCGTCGCCCTTCACCGCGGTGTGGAAATCTATCCGATTCGACGCCGGAGGCGGCGACGCGTCGCCCTGTGCCCCGCCACCGACGATCCCGGCAACGACAGAGACCACCGTCGCCAAAGCGACCGACAATAAGAACACGAACAGCTTTCCTGACCGCGCGGTCAGAAACTCCCCCGAGCTTCGTACGCCATGCTTTTTCATTTTATTCTCCCCCGAAAGCGCTACTTGGATTCTGTGGTCTGCGGCTTTCGGCAATGGATCGTACGCCAGAACTAATCAATTCGCGCTTTCGTGTTCGCCATCACGCGGTACCCACCAAAGGCGTTCCACTAATCCGCAGACGCTCGCAGATACGGCAAACGGCTTGCGACTTTCATCAATTATTAAATCCACATCGATGGCCGCTCACGTGCGTGAATGGGTAAATCGGACACACCGTTCATGATCTGCATCACATCTATGCGACAACATTCAATGCCATACCCATTCGACATCATTAATCGCAAACTTCGGCGAATGAAAGCGATTTAGCGCCGATGATCTGCGGAAACATGCACCTTCACCGAGCGCCCCGGGTCGCCCTACTGGGCGGTCAGTGAACACCTGTAATCAAGTTGAGCTTGAGGCTCGATAGACAACCATTGGTTGTGCAACTGGCACCAGCAGGCTAGAAAAGCATCACCACACCACGGAATCCCCGAGGTGACCAATCGATGCAGAGAGCAACAATGAAGAAACAGACCAAGGGCGCAGTTGCTGCGGGGGGCGCGGCAGTTCTTCTTCTCGGCGGGCTCGGCTCGCTCGCATACTGGAACGACAGCACGGCGATCGGCGGCTCGACCATCAGTTCGGGCCAGCTCTCGATGAACAAAGACACGGGAACATGGACCGACCAGAACGGTGCCATCAATCCGACGTCATTCAAGTTCGTTCCGGGTGACACTCTCACGTACACCACGACCGTGAATATCAACGCGACCGGTGACAACCTGAAGGCGAAACTCTACGCGGATACAACGGCATTCACGTCGTCCGGATCTCTTGCCTCAGAAACAACAAAGACCATCTCGGCCAAGAAGAGCGGCGACGCATCGGCGACCGATATCACCCAGAGTGGAACGTCGCTGGCCATCAGCCCGACGGGCGGGGCGTCGGCCTACACCGTGGTGGTCACGCTCAAACTTCCGTTCGCATCTGCGACCAACGCGAGCCAGACCGACACGCTCAACCTGAACAACATCAGCCTGCACCTCGATCAGGTACAAGCACCCAACCAGTCCTGAGACTCGCGGGTTCTGCCTTTGGCAAAATCCGCTTCCGCGGCGCGCGAACTGGGGAGGGATCGCGCTGCAGGACTGACCGGGCAGAACGCACAATTGCGTTCTGCCCGGTCAGTCCCCACCCACGACCAGTCAGTATCCGATATGTAAGCGGAGAGAACGATGTCCATCACCGGTGAAACACATTCGTCACGTGTCGAATCACCTTCGACGCTCCGCCGCGACACCGACCAACCCGATTCGGACCAGGACGTCGACTCCGGCTCTGGTCCACTGGGCATGCTCAGACTGATCCTGAGCTGGCTCCTTCTGTTCGCCGCCGTCAGTCTGTTGGCGGCAGTCGTCGTCGTCCCGCGTCTCGCGGGGACCACTCCGTACACCATCATGACGTCGTCGATGCGGCCGCATATGCCACCGGGAACGCTCGTGGTGGCAAAGACCGTCGACCCCGCGACACTGCATACCGGAGACGTCATCACCTATCAGCTGCGCTCCGGTCAGCCCGACGTGGTGACCCACCGTATCGTCGGCGTCGGCCAGGACGGCCGGGGCGAGAGATTGTTCACGATGAAGGGCGACAACAACCCGACAACCGATCCCGCTCCCGCTCGCGCCGTGCAGATCAAGGGCAAGGTCTGGTACTCGGTGCCCTATATCGGGTACCTGAATCAGGTCATCACCGGTCGCCAGCACATCATCGCGGTCTACGTGGTGGCAGGGCTGCTGTTCGCCTATGCGCTGTTCATGACAGTGTCGTCTGCGCTCGATCGTCGACGAGCGCGCAAGGAACCCAGACAAGAGAACCGCTGATGCACAGCGCAACAGCTGTGCCGATCCCATCTGCGGATCGACGCCGACGAGTATCCGCGCAACGCAGGATCGTATTCGGTTG
This sequence comes from Gordonia sp. 852002-10350_SCH5691597, assembly GCF_001665715.1. Classification (NCBI taxonomy): domain Bacteria; kingdom Bacillati; phylum Actinomycetota; class Actinomycetes; order Mycobacteriales; family Gordoniaceae; genus Gordonia; species Gordonia sp. 852002-10350_SCH5691597. Next base: position 1,030 of record NZ_LZMO01000105.1, on the reverse strand, counting down.
CCTTGTGGCACTGATTGTCTCGGCGTTGATGGCGATATCGGTCCGTGAATCCGGCGCATCCTGGACGTCGAATGCGGCGGCATCGGCGTCGACAATCTCTTCGGGAGCCCTGCTCCTGACCGCGGGCGGCAGCCACAACCTCGCACTGGCGGCGCTCGGCGGAACATCGCTGAGCCCCGGGAGCATGAAGACCGTCAGCGTCACCGTCGCCAACGGCGGCGACACCGCGCTGGGCTACAAACTCACCAACGTCGCGACCTCCGATGGTCATCTGACGCTGACCGCGTCGGTGATGCCCGGAACCGACGCGACGAGCTGCGACGGCTCGACCGCGACGACGCTGCCGGGTACCGCACTCACCACGGCGGGAAGCTACGTGACACTGTCAAGCGGACAGACTCAAGTGCTCTGTCTTCGTGGCACTTTGGATGCCACTGCGGTCGCGGGTTCCACCTATACCGGCTCCTACACGTTCGGGGCGATCCAACAGCAATGATCAGGACTCTTCTCTTCTCGCGTCTGCGCGCACTGTGTTCACTGGGCATGGTGCTCGGCATCTGCTCGATCTCGACGATGGCGTCGTGGAGCGATTCGGCAAGCGTGACGACCGCGGCGTTCACCGTGGGTTCCGTCGATCTTAAACTCAATGGACAGGACTCGCTGACGTGGACCGCGATGAACCAGTCCGACATGCAGCCGGGTAGTTCACGAGCTGCGAACCTCACTGTCAAGAATGCGGGAGGGTACAACCTCACCTACAGCGCCATCATTGGCCCCGTGCCCACCGGCGCAATGTACGACCACGGCGTCTTCCGTGTCTACTCGGGGGCGACCCCTGTCAATGGAAACGGCGTCGGAAAGTGTTCGGGCGGAACAGCAATCGGCACTCTCGAACCAGGCTTGAGTTCTACCGTATCGAGCACGATCCCCACGCTGCCGACACACACGGGCTAGGGGCTGGTGCACGAGTAGGTGACATCTGATCTGGCTTGCCCTGCCGGGCGGCCTGGAAGGATGCCAGCTGTGCCCA
>NZ_LZMO01000104.1:0-11731 GCF_001665715.1 Gordonia sp. 852002-10350_SCH5691597 | reverse complement strand
GACCCACCCGCGCTGGGCGCACCACTGCTCCCACTCGGGCAGAAAGTCCTCGGGCTGGCGCTCGGTGTCGACGACCAGGTAGCAGAACAGGTCGTCGGCGGTGCGCAGCCTGCTCACCCAATTCTGTTCTGCCACAGCGGCCAATCGTCCAGTGACTTCATCGAGCGGTGCGGAACCGGCGGCGACGGCACGTTCGACACCCGTGCGCCACCCGTGGTCGTCGACACCGTCGACGAGGATGCGGCCGCCACTGCTGACCACACTGTAGTGAGGTGTTCGGCCGGGTAGCTGAACACGGCCGAATTGTTCGGGCGTGCGGGTGGTCACCGGGACGAAGGGTGCTTGCGCGCGTAGATCGGTGAGAAGCGTGATCGCCGAACTCGTCATGTACGACAGCGGAGCGTCGCGGTAGATCTCGACACACACCGGAGAGGCGTCGCGAAACTGCCCCTCTCCCATTGCGTCACGCGAATAGATGAGCGTGCGGTCCAGATCGCTCGCCACCAATCCGGTCACGAGTCCTCCTTGATCAGACCCATGCAGGAGTAGGCGAGGTCGGCACGCACCTCGACGGGTACCCCGCGCTCGGCGGCGAGTAGTCGGATGTGGCGGTGCTCGGGTAGGTCGTTGTCTCGCACAAGAATTCGCCACGGAACTCGGCGCAGCAGTACCCGCGTGGTCTCCCCGACGCCGGGCTTGACGAAGTTCACCGACGAGAGTCCGTACTCGGCCCGGATCGCCTCCACGGACTCCCAGCCCTCCCAGGTCGGCGTGCGATCCGCGGCATCGAGAGTGGCGACGTGTGCGGCAACATCCTCGCGTACCGCGTCGAACTGCGCCGACACGACGTCGAGGAAGCGGTTCGACATGTCGTGCTCGGCAAGGTGTCGATAGAACTTGGCGCCGTGGAACTCGCCGTCGGCGATGTGCTCGGCGTTGAGAACGGTCCGTGAAATCAGTCCGGAGACAGTCGAATTCAGACACGCCGAGGCGATGAGGAAGTCGTCGCGCGTGCCGAAGGTGGTGGTGGCGAACCCGGGGTCGGCGAGAACGGCCAGCTCGTCGGCGAGGCGTGGCCCACCGCTTCGGGCGTAGGCGTCGAGTGCTTCTGTCAGCTCGCGTTGGATGGCGCCCTTGCCCGTCCACCCGTCGACGAATACCAGTGATGCGGGGTCGTGGCGTTCGGTGATGTGGTCGAGAGCGGCCGTGTCGATGCCGCGGTCCCGGACTATCGAGATCGTGTAATGCGGTGCGTCCCAGTCGTGAACATGGCTCATCCAGCGTCGCAGGAGAACTCCGATGGGCGTGCCCGCTCGCGCGAGTGACACCAGCGTCGGCTCGCGATGTCGCTCGGCGATGATCAGTTCGCCGACGACGCCGACTGCATGCGCGAGTCGCTGCGCCGAATCGTCGAGGGTGTCGGCGAACAACTGCTGGTATGCGGCCCCCGGCTGGTACTCGATGGGCAATGACTCCGCGTAATGCGCTGTGCCCGCTTGAATTCGGCGTTCGCGTACTGCTAGGGCGGCCTCGAGCTCGAGGTGCGAGAGGTCTTTGAGAAGCCAGATCACCTCATCGGGTGCGTAGGAGCCGAACTCCGGGCCGCGTAGCTCGGCGTTCCGCGCTCCCTCTGTGGTGAGTCGCTGAGCCGTCATGATGCGCTCCGTGCGTCACGCAGTGCACCTTGGCCGCTGGCGATGACCTTCGCGACGACGACGTCGTGGCCTGCCGCGGTCATCACGTCGAGCACCCCGCCCTGCGCCGTGAGGTCGGGGGTGTCTGCGGGGTCGTCGATGATCAATACGATGCGCGGAAGGTCGGGTGAACCGTCGCGGTCGAGCAGGTTGTAGACGAATCGCGGTGTCCCCGGGTCGTGTTCGGGCGCAGTGAAGGTGAGGCCACGGCGCAGCGGATACCCGTCGACGTCGCGGACGAACGCGGGTGAGCGCGTGGTGGTCTGGAACGTCGTGGGGATTCCGGCTTGCTCCAGCCCCTCGGCGATGCAGAGTGGCAGGTACATCAGTTCTTCGTGGCCGACCACCACCGTGCTCTTCGACGAGTCGAGTTCTGGCAGCAGTACCGCCACCGCGTCGTCGACAGCGTTGGTGAATTCCTGTGTGTCCGAACGGAGGAAACCGTGACGACCACCCTCGGGCACATCCGCCGGCCACGGCAGCGTCACCGTGACGACCTCAGCTCGCGCCCCGAGTGGGTTGAGCGGCGTCGACGGCGTCTCCCATACGGCATCGGTGAGTCCTGCCGGAAGGTCGATGCTGCCCTGCGCGAGCGATACGTACTCGATCCGAACATCGTTGCTGGACGCGAAATCGTCCGTGGCTTGCCGATGTTCGGGTGAACGCAGGTCGACGAGCGATGCGATCACATAGTCCCGCCTGCCGGTGGTTTCGTAGATCGCGGTGATGGCCCGTAGCGCGGTTGCCCCGGTGGAGATCTCGTCGTCGACGAGGATCAACGGACTGTCGGGCTTGGCGGACAGCACCTCGATCGAACTCGGCTGCAACAGATGGGTTGTCGCGTGCGAATGGCCCTCTTCGAACGACCCGACGGTGAGCGCGCCCGGTGGGCGTCGACGGGTGGAGTGCAGATACGCGTGAGCGTCGAGCGCATGGAAGACGCAGTGGCCCAAACCCGTTGCCGTTTCCGCGAACCCGAGGACCGTCGACTTCTCGGCCGCCTCGGCGCCGATGCGATCACGGATGAGCGCTGCGAGGTCGTCTGCGGCCCGGCGGACGCGTTCGGGCGGGGTGGGGATGTGTTTGCCGAGAACCGTCGACACGAGCAGGTGTGCCCGCCTGCGATTGCGGCGCAGACCGAGGACGACGAGTTCGTCCATGTTCCAACCGGATTCAGCACCGGTAGGGGTATCTGTGAGATCGGTGATCCTCACCCCGAACGTGTCGGCGACCCAGCTCGGGGCGTTCGCGGAGTCGACGACGTGCGCTGCACGTGAACTGGTGGTTGTCACGAGAGATCCATCGCGGTGAGGAGGTCGACGAAGCCGACGCCGGGGTGGGTGACCCCGAACACGGCCGCCCGATCGATCACACGCGACGCCCAATTGCGGTGTGGCTTGGACTCATTCATCTTATTCCGATACGTCGATGCCTGCACGCCGCCGGTGTCTGAGGCGAGGATGTCGAGTGCGTCGTGGTACTCCTCGTGGGTCACTGTGCTGAGTGCGTGCACCGCGGCGGCATGAGTCGGGTGGATCACTGTCTTGCCATGCATACCGTTCGCACGGTCGAGCGCGATCTCCCGCAGCAAACCGTCGAGGTCTTTGCGTACCAACTGGCTGCGAAACCACACGGCGCCCTGCTCCTGGAACGGGGTCTGCCGAAGCGATGGTTTGAAGAGGCGCTCGTGATCGGCGAAGTACTCCCAGACCGGTCCGGTGACGATGTGCCCGGCGGAGTCGCACCGTCCCAGCCGGTTGATGATCGACGCGATCGCGTCGGCTGCGACGCGGACGTCGTAGATGGTCAGGTCGCGGTCGCGGCGGATGCCGAACAGTCCGCACATGTCCGTCGCGCCGATGCGGATGGCAAGCACTCGTGATCGGTGCTCGTCGACCGCGTCGGCGATCACCGACAAATGGTGTTCGCGACTCTCGCGGTGAACGATGCCCGCGGACTCGAGTACCGGCATTGCCCAGAAGTGCCTACCGGCTCGAATACCGGCCTCTCGCACCGCAATCAAGAATTCGTGTGCGTTTTCGGCGTCGAATTTCGGGAGTACGAATCCCATGAGCGAGTTCGTCGAGCCGAGCGCGTCGCTGATCGTCGCGATCTGATCGGCGGAGCGGACGCGAACGAACAGCATCATCTCGGCCGCGGCAGTCGAATCGAGTCGACGCAGGGCGTCCACAGCGCTTTTGATGGCGGCGGCCTGATCACCGTCGGCGATCGCGTCTTCGAGGTCGATGACCATCGACACGACGCCGTCGGCGTGTCGACGCGTGATCACCTCGGCGAGGTCGGGACGCGTCGCGGGCACGTAGAGGGTGGCGCCGAGCGCGATGGCGAGACGGTCGGTCGACCATGAGGTGGAGACCGGCGACGGTTGCGCGACGAACAGTCGTTCCCGTGTCGACGCAGGGAGATGACGAAAGTGCCTGGCGCCGTTGCCTGCCCGACTCGCACTTGGCGCATCGGTTGTGAGTGTCATCGCCTGGCCACCTGCCCCCTCATCCGCTCGACGATCTCGACGATGCGGCGCTCGATCTCGGTCAACTCCGTGGAATACGTCCAGTAGTCGGGATGTACCCGGTCGAGGGCACTCCGTGAACGGACAATTCGGTCGGCCTGAGCATCGAGCACTGAGCCCCATTCGTCAACCAGAGCGTTATCGACGGCGAAGTGTTGCGCGTCTCGCAGGCGGAATCGCACGCGCTGTTCGAGAGCGCCCGGATCGGCGCGCACCTCTCGCAGACCCCGCAGTCTCTCGGCGACCGCATCCACGGCCTGCTCTGCACCGTCGAGTTCGTCTCGCGCTGCTTGCGCCTCGCTGATGGCGAGGTCAGAGGCGTCGGACAGGTGCGATCGGGCCTGTGCCAATCGGTGATCGGCGGCGTCGAGGAACCGGGAGTAGACCTGCTCATTGTCTTGCAGATCGAGCGAGCACTCGAGGCTGAACTCTCTGCGGAGGGTCGAGAGTTCGCCGGGCATGCGTTCGGCGCGGGTCACGATCCCGCTGCGGCGTGTGTCGACCGAGCGGATGACCCGCTGGCCGCGCTCGGTGAGCGACGGCGCATCGGCGAGCGCGTCCTCGAGCGACTGGCGCGCGGCCAGCACGCGTTGAGCGGCTGCCCGTCTCGCGAGCAGGCCCGACGCCGCGCGCTGTTCGGTCAGCGCGGCGTCGAACCTCTCGGTGGCGACGCGGACGCTGTGCAGCGTGGTCAGGTGTGCCGGACTCTGGGCCAATACCCCGCGCAGCTGCGTCGCCGCGATCTGGGTCTGACGTTCGAGGGATGCGACCTCGTCGACTGTCCGCGACGCGCGGCCGAGTTCGGCGGAGTTGGCGTCGGCGAAACGCTGCATCTCGACCTGGAGTGACCGCAAGGCGTCGGTGCACCGCGCGAGTTCGCCCCGCGCGGGCCGTGGCGAGTTGGAGAGGTCGAGGTAGCCGGCGGTGGCCTGGGAGTAGCGCTCCCGCAACGCATTCCACTCGTCCCGCAGCCGAGTTCGCGGGTCGATCTCGTGAGCCGTGGCGACCGCGCCGTCGATGCTGCTCAGTGTTTGCTCTGACTCGAGGAAGGCTGTGGTCATCTGTTGGATCGACGCCGCGGTGTCGGCGGGCATGCCTGAGCTGCCACGCTCGCCCCGCTGCCAGAACCTACTGCCCACCGTCTGATGCTATCGACTAGTTTCGTTGAGGTACGACGGGAGGATGAACGTGCAACTGGTACAGCGATCCAAGCGAGTCATCGAGGCGCGACTGAACAACACCTCGGTTCGCGCGCTCTCCGGTTCGATGGTCGCCTATGAGGGCCAGGTCAGTTTCAAATCCGCGGGGTTCGGCGGTGGTGACGGACTCGTCGCCGGGATCAAGCGTCGGGCAACCGGCGAATCCCTGTCGCTCATGGAGGCCGGTGGTACCGGCGTCGTCTACTTCGCGCACAACGCCGCGGAGACGACGATCATCGAACTGAGCGGTGAGACGCTGCAGGTGGAGTCGCAGCAACTGATGGTGCTCAACGGCAACCTCCAGACGAACGTCACGTTCGCGGGCATGCACGGCGCGACAGGTGGTCAAGGACTGTTCACCACGACGGTCAGCGGAACCGGCCAGGTCGGCATCGTGTCGAACGGTGGTCCGCTGATTCACCTCGAGGTCTCGCCGCAATATCCGCTGATCGTCGACCCTGACGCGTTCGTCTGTGCGCGTGGCGCGCTCTCGCAGTCGTTCGTGACCGACGTGTCGTGGCGTTCGGCCATCGGGCAGGGCAGCGGCGAAGCGTTCTCGCTGCGGTGGGACGGAACCGGCGTGGTGTCGATCCAGCCGGCGGAACGATAGGCGGAGCATGTTCACCAAGGTCAACAGCAAGGTCGTGTCGGTCGACGTCGCGCAGTCCGGACCGGTGGTCGCCCGCAGAGGGGCGATGCTGTTCTACACGGGCGACGTGCGGTTCGCGCCGCACCAGATCGCCGGTGTCGGGCCGGGATCGGGCGGGATGTCGGGGATCGGCGGCGCGATAGGACATCGACTCGCAGGCGAACACGAGTCGACGCTCCTCGCCACCGGACAGGGCGTCGTGCACTTCGGGTTCCGGGGAATCGAGGTGGAGATCGTCGACGTCGGCAGGGTCGGCGGCTTGATCCGGGTCGAAGCGTCACGCACGCTCGCCTACACGTCCGGACTGCAGGCGTCTGTGGTGTCGGTGACCGCTCAGGGTGGCGGTGGAGGTGGTGGCGGCGGACTGTTCGGTTCGCTGCGGTCCGCCGCTGCGGGCGCGGTCACGGGTCAGGGCATGTTCACCACTCAGCTCTCCGGTCAGGGCCAGGTGGTGATCCTCGGGCACGGTGGAATCTTCGAACTCGGGGTCGCCCCCGACCGACCACCCGTCACCGTCGATCCCCAGGCGTATGTCGCTGCAGCCGGGCAGGTGACCACAACGCTGACGTCGAACGTGAGTTGGCGCAACGTCGGCCGAACCGGTGGCGAAGCACTGCAATTGCAGTGTGCGGGGCAGGGAACCGTGTACGTACAGGCGTCCGAGGAGAAGTTGTGAGCGCACTCAACACCGTGTGGAATCCGATGTCGTTGCCTGTGGACGACAACATCGAGGGCAACGACTACTCGTTCTGCATCGACCTCAACGCTCCGTGGTTCATGTCGAAGGGCGCGATGATCGCGTTCTACGGGCAGATGAAGTTCACCTCACTGCAGCACGGATTGAACGGCCAGCTCCTCCACATGGTGGCCCAACAATTCTCTGCGCCTTTGTATCTCGGCGACTACGTGGTGGCCGAGGGGCACGGGAAGCTGATCATCGGCGACCGTGGCTACAACATCAATTCCTACGACCTCGACGACGGCAACCTGACGATCAGGGCCGCGAATCTCCTTGCGTTCCAACCGCAACTGGCACTGAAGCAGTCGATCGTGCCCGGCTTCCTCACCCTGATCGGCACCGGAAAGTTCCTCGCATCGTCGAACGGCCCGGTCATGTTCGTCGAACCTCCGGTGAGGGTCGACCCGGAAGCGCTTGTGGGCTGGGCAGATTGCCCGTCACCGAGCCACCACTACGATCAGTCGTGGGTCACCGACCTCATCGGGGCAACCGCACACCGGATGGGCGTGCAGTCGGGCGAGGAACAGCAATTCGACTTCACCGGCAACGGAACGGTTCTCGTGCAGTCGAGCGAGAAGGTTCGCAGCGACTTCTCCATTGTCCGCACCATTCAGGGACAGCTGCCCGGGCTCTCGATGTCGGGTCTGCAGCAGATCAACCAGCAGGTCTCCCGGCAGTTGGGGCAGCAGCAGGGCTGAGGCACGGCTATTGCGGATCTACCGCATGAAACACCAGAACCCGGTTGCGACAACGAATGTCGTCGCAACCGGGTTCTCGCTTATGTGCGGGCTACTTGCGGCCCGCTGTCCAGTTCATCCCGAAGCCGTAGGTCTGGTCGATGTCGCGTTGTGCGCCATGGATATACCGCACCTCGCGGTTCACGCTCAGCTCGCCGCCGTTGCTGGTGAGCATGGCGATGGCACACGAGACCGCGCGGTCGTCCGCGGAATCCAAGCGAACCTCGACCTGCGGTCCGGAACTCGGGAAGAGCGTCACCACGCCGTTGGCCGACGACCAGTTGGGCGTGCCCTTGTAGATGTAGGCGAAGATCAGGATTCGACGGAAGCGTCCGATATCGGAGAGGTTGATGTGCAGATTCTCTCCGCCGGTGTTGCTTCCGCTGCGATCGTCGCCGTCGAGGAAAATGTAGGGCGCGCGATCGAGCGAACCGAAGGAATTGCCCAGCGCCTGCACGACACCCTTGCTGCCGTCGGCGAGCTCGTACATGGCCCCGAGGTCGAGGTCGACGCCCGCCGAGCGCTTGAAGAACCGACCTCCACCGGAACCCTGCTCCCAGTTGAGGTTGACGCGCATATTCCCCTGGCCGTCACCCCTTTTGGCGAGCGACACCGTCGGGGTCGACTTGCTCAGCGTCACCTTGTTCATGTTGACCGTCATCGGACTTTCCTTCCGGGGTGGTCGAGCCGTCGGTGCTCGAGCTGGCGTTCTCTGTGTCTTCGTCGGGGTGGTTGCGGCGTCGAATGATGCTGGAGATCAAAGCCGCGAGGATGAGCACCACGCCGACCAGGCCGGTGACCACTTCGGGGACGTGGGTGCCGATCGAATACATGAGGATCAGCGCCAGGGCGCCGATCGCCCAGTGAGCGCCGTGCTCGAGGTAGACGTACTCGCTGAGCGTGCCCTTACGGACGAGGAAGACGGTCAGCGAACGCACGAACATCGCGCCGATGAAGCCGAGGCCCAACGCGATGATGATCGGGTCGGCGGTGATGGCGAATGCTCCGATGACGCCGTCGAACGAGAACGACGCGTCGAGCACCTCGAGGTAGAGGAAGAGGAAGAAGCCTGCCTTGCCTGTCGCCTTGGCGAGCTCGCTCGGACCCGAGCGCGGAAGTGATTCCGATTCGGCGTCGTCTTCGAGTTCCTCCGGGGCGTTGAACAATTCGCCGAGCCCGTTGACCAGGATGTAGGTGATCATGCCGAGGACGCCGGCGAAGAGCACCGTCGAACGTTCGTCGTCGGGTGCGATCCACTCAGCGGTGATGACGAGGATGACGACGGCGACGACAACGGAGAGTTGATCGAGCTTGCCGATGCGTTCGAGCGGACGCTCGATCCACCGCAGCCAGTGGAGTTCCTTCTCCTCGAAGATGAAGCCGAGGAACAGCATCAGCAGGAACATGCCGCCGAACGCCGCGATCTGTGGGTGCGCGTCGGTGATGATCTGCTCGTAGGTCGGGGAGCCGTCGGTCGGCGGGTTGAGCGCGAGACGCAGCGCCTCGACGGGATTCAGCTTGGCGCTCAACCAGACGATCACGAGCGGAAACACCAGCCGCATGCCGAAGACCGCGATCAGCACACCGATGGTCAAGAAGATCTTCTGCCAGAACGCGCTCATACGTCGCAGCACGGTCGCGTTGATGACCGCATTGTCGAAGGAGAGCGACACCTCGAGGATGCCGAGGATGAGTGTGAGGAACAGGGCGGTCGGGCCGCCATAGATGAATGCGACCACCAACGAAACGATCGTGATGGCGATGGACAGTCCGAATATTCGGAAGATCACGGTGGAGCGGCCTTTCTTGCATCACCGAAGTAGGGAGATCGCGCGTCCCGCTGCCGGGTGCACGCAGTCAGACAGCCAGATGCCGCGCCTGTGTATGCCAGGCGCGGCATCGTGACATGGCTGGACGTGGGTCAGACGTTGACGCCGAAGTCGCGGGCGATGCCCGCGAGGCCCGACGCGTAGCCCTGGCCGACAGCACGGAACTTCCAGTCAGCACCGTTGCGGTAGAGCTCGCCGAAGACCATGGCGGTTTCGGTCGACGCGTCCTCGGACAGGTCGTAGCGGGCGATCTCGGAGCCGTTCGCGCGATTGACGACTCGGATGTAGGCGTTGCGGACCTGGCCGAACGACTGACTACGCGAGTCGGCGTCGTAGATCGAGACCGGGAAGACGATGGAATCGATGTTCGGCGGGGTGCCCGCGAGGTCGACGTTGATGACCTCGTCGTCGCCGTCGCCCTCACCGGTCGTGTTGTCGCCGGCGTGCTCGATGGAGCCCTCCGGCGAGCGGAGGTTGTTGAAGAACACGAAGTGCTGGTCGGAGAGAACTCGCTTGTCGGTGCCGCACGCGATCGCGCTGGCGTCGAGGTCGAATTCGACTCCGGTGGTGGTCCGCGCGTCCCAGCCGAGTCCGACTGCGACAGCCGTGAGGCCCGGAGCCTCCTTGGTCAGCGATACGTTTCCACCCTTGGTCAGGCTGACGCCCATGTTTCGTGCCTTTCTGCCGCGTTGTGGCGGGAGCCACTGTCGAATGACGGTCACATCGTAAGTGACAAGTCGGACATAATGCCGACGCGCCCGCCACCCTACCTACGGTTATCCGACGAGAACATAGAAGCCGGCTGTCCGTAGGCCGAGGGAATGATGTCGATCTCGCGTGGCGGAGCGTTGTGGGCCGACGATGATCGAACAGAGGCGGCGGTCGAACAGAGGCGGCGGTCGAACAGAGGCGGCGGTCGAATCCGAGGTCGGCTCAGGCTCGCGTGCACCCATCCAGGATGCGGACGAGTGCGTCCCGCTCGGGCGGGGTGACCCAGAGTGAGTACGCCTTCTTGACGCGGATCTGCCGTGCGGCGTACGTGCAGCGGTACGCCTTGGCCGGCGGTAGCCAGGTCGCCGCGTCACCCGCACCCTTCTGCTGGTTCAACGGCCCGTAGATCGCCTGCAGGTTGCGCGGGTCGTTCGCGAGGTCTGTGCGCTGGTCGAGGGTCAGCGCCTGTGCGCCGGTCTGCCATGCGTTCGACAGAGCGACCACGTGGTCGATCTGCACCATCGACGACTCGGCGCCGCGTCGGAAGTCGACGGTGCGTCCGCTGTACGGATCGTTCAGGACTCCGGCGACCACCACGCAGTCCCTCGTTCCCGGCGCGAACTCGACGCCGGTGAGGTCGCGCTTCAGGATGTCGTTGCGGGTGTCGCATCCGTTGTGGCCTGACTCGACGTTGACGTCGTCCGACCACGTCTGTCCGAACTGCGACCGTGCATACCCGGTACGCGGCGCCCGGCCCTTGACGGCGAGCTCACCAAGCGTGGCCAACGCCTCTGCGGCCTCGGGACTGAGCGGGGAGGCATCGATCGACGTTGTGGTTGGCGACGTCGTGGCGACGCTCGGCTCGGGAGATGGGGTCGGCTGGGCCGAGCGGGTGTCCGAAGCCGGCGCGGTGGTGTGCGCGCCGGGCGCCGGACCGGTGGCGACCAACACGACGACGACCACCAACACCACCAGCGCCACCAGCGCCGCGACGAGCAGCGGCCACAGGCGTATCCGTCGTCGTGGGGGAGAGGGCCGTTCAGATGAGGGCTCTGGTGTGGGGGCGGGCCGCGTCGTCCAGTGGGAGGTGTCGGGGGGCGTCGAGTCGGGTGGGCCGAACGGATTGCTCACTGCGCCAACAGCTTTTTCTGTACCTTGCCCATCGCGTTGCGTGGTAGGGAGTCGACGCGTCGAATCTCCCTGGGACGCTTGTGGTGCGACAGCTCGGTGGCTACCAACCCGATGAGCTCGTCGTCGGCGACTGCCGACCCGACGACATAGGCGACGATCCGCTGGCCGAGGTCGTCGTCGGGAACACCGATCACCGCGACCTCGTCGACGGCGGGGTGTCCGAGTAGGACGGTTTCGATTTCGCCTGCGCCAACGCGAAATCCGCCCGACTTGATCAGATCCGTCGACGCGCGTCCGACGATGCGGTGCATGCCGTCCTCGCCGATCACCGCGACATCGCCGGTCGCGAACCAGCCGTCGGCGAGCCAACTCTGCGCCGTGGCCTCCGGTCGGTTCAGGTATCCCGACCCGACCATCGGCCCGCGTACGTGAAGGTCGCCGACGGATTCGCCATCGTGCGGCAGATCTGTTGCACCGGAATCGATCTCGCTGCTGCGCAGCCGTGTTTCGAC
>NZ_LZMO01000103.1:0-9312 GCF_001665715.1 Gordonia sp. 852002-10350_SCH5691597 | reverse complement strand
GAACACAGTCCTCCTGAAACGACATGATCGCCGCAACCTCTCACCTGAGAGTGTTGCGACGATCATGTGAACCCGCCGAAGAGTGCGGGGCCGCGGTGTATCTGAGGGGGCGAACTAGTTGTTGGAGTTGAAGTAGCTCAACAGACGCAGGATCTCGACGTAGAGCCACACCAGGGTGACCGTCAGGCCGAGCGCGACGCCCCAGCCCGCGCGGGCAGGTGCACCAGCACGGATCAGACGATCAGCGGCGTCGAAGTCGACGAGGAAGCTGAAAGCCGCCAATGCGATGCAGACCAGCGAGAAGATGATCGCGATCGGACCACCGTCGCGCAGCACACCAGCTCCGCCGGTGAACAGACCGATGATCAGGTTGCCGATCATCAGCACCATCACACCGATGAGACCGGCGAACAGCATGCGCGTGAAGCGCGGTGTCACACGGATGGCGCCGATCTTGTAGACCAGCAGCATTCCGAAGAACACGCCGAACGTGCCGAGAACCGCCTGGCCGATCAGCGCGCCCGCACTGGTATCGCCACTGACCATCCAGTTCGCGAACACGAACGAGATCGAACCGACGAACAGTCCCTCGAAGGCCGCGTAGGCGAGGACGATCGCGGGATTGTCCTGCTTGCGACCGAACGAGGCGACCAACACGAGCACGAGGCCCACGATCGCGCCGATGCCCATGAGGGGTCCGGCCAATGCGTTGTTGTAGCTGCTGATGACGTAGCTGAGGATTGCGGTGACGGTCAGCACGCCGAGAGTGATCGCCGTCTTGGTGACGACGTCGTCGATGGTGAGCTGGCGTCCGACGGCCTGCGGCGGCGCATACTGCGGCGGCACCTGCTGACCGTACTGGTTGTACATCGCGGCCTGCCCGGCCCCGGCCGCGTTCGACCCGAAGCCGGCATAGCCGCCGGGATTCTGGTTATCGCGGACGACGCCGCGCATCACCGGGTTACTGCTGTCTCGCACAGGTGCTCCTTTTATGGACGTGTACGTCTCATCAACGGGGATCGACCCGTTCGAGTTCCGACTTTACCTTCTCTTGACCAATTGAGTGATCCGACGGCGCACTCAGTGAGTCGAGGAACACGCGGACCTCGTCGGGTGACTCGTACTCACGAATCGACAGCACCGCTCGCCCCAGACAGATCGAGCGCAGGGTCTGCGCGGCAATGGCGAAGTCATCGCCCCAGCCCAGACCGGGCTTCGCGATCATCAACGACGCCAGGCCATGCGCAGCGGTCCACAATTCGAGGACGACGTCACCGACCTCGTCGGGGCCGAAGATCCCGGCGTCTGCGAGTTCGCTGACAGTTCCGGTGAACCGCACGAACGCCGACGCCGCGAGCACCTCGTCGACCTTGCTGCGCTCGGCCACTGGTGAGACGTGATGAAACGCCTCCCGGTAGAGCACGGGCGTGGCGACCGCGAATCTCACATAGGCGATGCCCATCTGCAGAGCCCGTTCCAGCGGATCGTCGATACCTTTCGACGCCGCGGCCAGCTCCTCGTCGAGACGTTCGAAGTATCGAGCGCAGACGGCTTCGAGGAGTGCGTCCTTGTCGTCGAAGTGCAGATAGATCGACGGCGGGGTGACACCCACCCGGTCGGCGACGGCTCGGATGGACACGGCCGACGCGGCTTCGGAGTCGAGCAGCAGTGACGTCGCGGCGTCGATGATCTCGTCGGCCAGCAACTCACCCGACCCGCGGGGCGAGCGGCTTCTGCGACTGGTCCGTGTCACTGTTCTCCTGCGTGTTGTTCTCGTTCTCGGTGGTCTCGTGTGCGCCCGTGTCGGCAACCGTTGTCCGCGGCGGCTCGTCGTCGACCTCCTCGGACAGTCCGAAGCGGTCATGCAGACGTCGCAGCGGTGCGGGTGCCCACCAGTTCACGCGCCCAGCGAGGCGCATGAACGACGGAACGAGCAGCATCCGGATCAAAGTGGCATCCATCAGCACCGCAAGCGTGAGTCCGACACCGAACATACGCATGAACGACACCTCCGACGCCGCGATTCCCGCGAACACGATGCTCATCAGTAGCGCCGCTGCGGTGATGACGCGACCGGTCCTCGCAATACCGAGCGCGACGGCCCTGTCGTTCGCCGCGCGCGACCTGTCCGACGCGAGCCACGATTCGCGAATCCGGCCGAGCAGGAACACCTCATAATCCATGGACAACCCGAACGCGATGCAGAACATCAGGACGGGCATCGTTGCCGCGAGGTACCCGGTTGACGTGGTGCCCAATCCGTCGAGGTGCCCCTCTTGGAAGAACCACACCATCGCCCCGAACGTCGCCGACAATGACAACACGTTGAGCACCAACGCCTTCAGCGGAAGCACAACGCTTCCGGTGAAGAGGAACAGCAGCACGAACGTCGCGATGGCGATCACCCCGAGTACCCACGGCAGGTGCGCATAAATGGAGTCGACGGTGTCGACATTGGTCGCCGCGGAACCCGTGAACTTCACTGTCAGTCCCGCGGGCACCGGAACGTCTCGTAGCTGAGTCAGTTGATGCTCGCCCGCTGGCCGCATCGGTTCAAGGTTGGTGGCGACCGTGATCACTCCGACGTTGCCTCGTTGGTCCGCGGGATCCGCCGGGGCAACAGCCTTCCCGTCGACGAAGGTTCCGCCCGCGCCCGACACCGAGTTGACGTCGGCAACCCGCGACAGTTCCTGCGCATACGACGCCCTCGTCTGCGCAGAGACGTCTCCAGTCGCGACGACGGTGACCGACGACGACAGGTTCTGGGCGAAGTCGTCGCGGATCTCCTGCTGTATCTGATGGGCGCTGGCGCTGGTGGGCAGCACGCGGTCGTCGGGGAAGCCGAACTCGATCGACAAGAATGGTGCGCCGAGCACCAGCAGAATGACGACAACCGTCGCGCCGACCGGTGCCGCTCGTTTCAACACCCACGACGCCGCGCGGTACCACCAGCCCTCCTCGACCGGGCGTGATGTCGGCTCAGGGCGGCCCAGCAGCTTGCGGACACCGCGGCGCACGTCAAGGGAGTCGATCCGGTCGCCGAGGAGCATCAGCACCGCGGGCGTGATCACCAGCGACGTCACGGCGGCGATCACCACGACACCGAGTCCTGCGTACGCGAAGGAACGGAGGAAGTACATCGGGAAGATCGCCAGTGCGGCAAGCGCGAGGGCAACGGTCACCGCAGAGAACGCGACGGTGCGTCCCGCCGTCTGCATCGTGCGCAAGATCGCCGACGCCCTGTCACGTCCGTCGGCGACTTCTTCGCGATACCGCGTCACCAGCAACAGCGTGTAGTCGATCGCGAGCGCCAAACCCATTGCGGTGGTGAGGTTCAACGCGAAGATCGACACGTCGGTGACAGTGCCTATCAGACGCAGCAACGCGAACGTCAGCACGATCGCGATGATGCCGACGCCGATCGGCAGCATCGCCGCGATGACGCCCCCGAATACGACAATGAGCACGAGGAAGCTGATGGGGATGGCTATCGCCTCGGCTACGGCGAGGTCGCGCGTGGTCTGCTCGTTGACCTGCTGGAAGACCATGCCCTGGCCACCGACGCGGACCGTGATGCCGTCGCGGGCGCCTTCGAATCGGGAGGCGACCTCCTTGGCATGCGCAGGAGCCTCTGCTTCCCCGCCGTCGAGCGTGGCGATGATCAGCGCCGAACTGCGGTCCTTGCTGATCAGGCCGGGCGCGAGCGTCGGGTCCTGCCACACCGACAGCACCGGTTGCTGCACATAGGGAAGGGCGTCGAGTTCGGAAACGATCGACTTGCCGACCGCGGCGGCCCGCTGGTCCTTCTCCATGTCGGTGCCTGCAGGCGCGTCGAGTTTGATGACGACCTGCAGGCCCCCGCGCTTGAAGGTGTCGTCGATTTGCTGCGCCGCCTGCGCCGACTCGCTGTTCGGATCGGAGTACCCGCCTGCCAGCAGGTGCTGCGATGCCGACGCTCCGTAGATTCCACAGAGTACGAGGAACAGGAAAGCCAGTGCGAGAACACGTTTGGGCGCAGATATGGCCACTCGGGTAAGTCTTGCCAACATACGAGTCCCCTAGCGCGTCGCGGTCACTTACCCGCGTTAAGTTATCGGCATTAAGTCAGCTCGTCAAGGGCTCGTCGGCCGATTGCAGGATGCGCCCGCGTCACCGGTGCATTGACTTCCGGCCAGACAGGGGGCCACCTCTTCTGCGTTACGATGGGGTGTGGTTTACCTCTCACTCGCTCTCGCCGCCGTCGCGGTCGGAGCGTGGGTGCTGTCGTACCACCGATCGTCACAGCCACGCCGCAGCCCCGATCTGTTCATCGCCCTCTCCGAGCTCAACGACTCGACGTCGGACCATCAGCAACACGCGGCGGAGGTCATCGACGAGAAGCATCACCTCGAAGCGCGCGCAGGCTGGCCGTCGGCCGTGATCGGCTTGCTGTCGGTGATGGCAGTGGTGTTCATGGTCCAAGATCCGTCGAGCACCATCAACGGAAATCGGCTCGTATGGATGACTGGCGAACTGCTTGTCATCGCACTGATCTCGGCTGTGTGGACAGTGTGGTGCGTTCAGCGCGCCGCGCGCCTGACCGTGCGCCAAGCCGGCCTCCATCGCTGGTGACGCTCCTCTGCCGCCCCGATTCAGCCGACTAGGGTTTCGTTCGATCGGGCAGAGGCCACATGGCATGCTTGTCGACGCGCCCCTATAGCCCAATTGGCAGAGGCAGCGGACTTAAAATCCGCACAGTGTCGGTTCGAGTCCGACTGGGGGCACCCATAGCCGCAGGTAGGGGCGTTTTCGTAGCGTTCGACTGCCCGCGCGTGTAGCCCACCCCGGCACCACCCCGGCGCGCGGGGGTGTTGTGCCGGGTTTGTCGGTACAGGGTGGAATGATCATCGACATGTACGACAGCGATCCTCTTCACACCCTCGCAACCATGCTCACGCCACAACTCGGACGAGTAATGGAGCGCGCGCAACGCGGACGGACACTCGAAGAGTGGGGTCTAAATCCCCACCGCGCAGACCCAGACACGCCAATGTCTCTAGACGACGCAGACGACTACGAGCAGAAGATTCCGGAAGGCCTAACTGGCACGGTTCTTTACCCGATCATGAACGCAGTCGACTCGCTCGCTGCAATCGATATCCTGCTCGCTAACGCGGTCAAATCAAAGCCATTCAATCATCACACCGCATCGGTGCTTTCATTGTGCAGGACCGCGATAGAGTGTTCCGCGCAGGCGGTATGGGTCATGTGCCCTCCGGAGCGGAGTGTACGAAGAGCGCGCGCAGCTGGGCTAGCGAAGATCGGCGCTGAGCACGCGCGTGAATTCCACACCGAGCTCTTGAAAGCACATGACAACGGGCATCGGACGATTCCAGACGAAACCTACGGCCAATCGCAGCACAGACAGAAGTTTCACGACGGAGAGATCGCTGTGCTCGACAACCTTGCACAAGAGAAGGCTCGGCAATACTCGGAGCTAATAAGGAAGTCCGCCAATTGGATCGGTGACAATCCCCCTACACATGCGCACGACCTGCTGCAAGGCATTCACTTTCCGACACTCGCTAAACAAGAGTATCGCGTGTGCTCTAGCTTCACGCACGGCCACAGTTGGCCTATCGACCTCCTCGGCGGCCGGTCTACAGACATGTTCGCGATGATGGCTGACGCGATTGCAACCGCTCTGGTGTACACCGAGTCTGCGCTCTGTTTGTACGAAGCCCAATCCACCTCACCAGACAGTCATCGGCGGTTCTATCCCGAGCGCCTGCAAGTCACGATCAACGAGTGGCGAGAGTTGTACAGCGTTCTCGACGCCGAGGCTTCATCGTCCGAATAGCTGCACTACGTTCGTCGGCTCCGGCTCTGCCGTAGCGACGCTTTCCGGTGCCGTTGGCTCGGGCAGATCGTTGAGCGCGCCGCCGTCTTCCTCGGGTATCCAGTCGCCGTAGGTATCCAGCGTCAGCGTGAACGTGCTGTGGCCCATCCACCGCGACACCTGCATGAAATGGACGCCCGCCATCAGCTGCATCACCGCGAACGTATGCCGCAGGTCGTGGAGACGGACGCCGTGCTGGGCCGGGGCGTCGCTGGTCGCTGGACGGCTCGCCGGTAGCCCGACGGCCTCCAACGCTGGCTTGAGGATCGTGTCGTAGAAGGTGCCCATGTACACCGGTTGCGACCAGTCGTACGGCACCGCGTACCGCGCGCCCTTGGCGCGGTAGCCGCCACCGTTCTTCCGGCTGGGCCAGAGCGGCGCTGACGGCTCGTCGGCGCGGGGATGCGCTGCTACGTACTGCCGCAGCTTCTCACTTAGCCACGGCGGCAGGGGCACCGTTCGCCGCGACTTTCGCGACTTGGGCGTCGTGGTGATCCACTCGCCGCCCTTGCGGTCCTTCGTCCTGCGGATATGGACGACGCAGCGCGTGGTCTCGGTGGAATCGGGGCCAGGGCGTGTGGTGAACGACAGATCGCCGATTTCCAGGCCGCTGTTCTCGGCCGCGCGGAGGCCGCTGTACGCCAAGAACTCGACCATCAGCGCGTAGTCCGGATATGCCGGGAGCGCTTGGCCGTCGGCGTTCGCGATCTGCCCGGCGACAGCCGCGCTCAGTTGCGCCACCTGCTCGGCCGACAACGGGCGGTGCTGGAACTTCTCGCGATCGCCAGTAGCGCGGCCTCCGTCGTAGTCGACACGGTCGCACGGGTTGCTGGTGACCGCGCCGTGCTGCATGGCGTACTTCATCACGCGGCGCAGTCCGTTCCAGGCGTGCTTCACAGTGCCAGGCTTCAAGGGTTCGCCGCCGTTCTGCCGGGACTGCCTACGAACCAACGACGTCAGAAAGTCCTCGCAGTCCTTGGGCGTGATCGCCGCCGTGGCCTTGCTGCCGAACGCCGGGAGCAAGTAGTGCCGCGCGATCTTCTCGTAGCCGTCCAACGTACGTTGCTTCAACCGGCCCTGAGCGACCTTGACCTGTTGGCTCTCTAGCCACGCCTGGGCGTAGTACCCGAACGGCAGGTCTCCCGCTTTCCGCTGTTCGGCCAGGGCGCTGGTCTGCCCGGAGTGCTTGGCGGCGTTGAGCTCGTCGCGGCGCGCTTCGGCGTCCTCGCGGGTAACAAAGCTCTCCTGTCGGCTGCGGAGCTTGGTCTTGCCGCTGGGCAGTGTCACGGGCAGGCCGTAGTCGTCGCGGACGGGTTCACGCCAGACCACCTCGTACCGTTTCACGGCGCGGCCCTTGCGCTTGTGGGTGGTCTCGTGACTGCGGATGTAGGCCATGTCAGGCGACCTTTCCGTCGTTGGTGATGCGGGCCAGGGCGCGCCGCACGGTGCTGTAGGCCCACGTGTCGCCGCCAGTTGCGGTGGGGACACCCTCGGCGGTCAAGCGGTTGGCTATCGCCTTCGCTCCAAGCCCTTGCGCCGCGAGCACCTGGATACGGCGCTGCGCGCTGACGCTGATAAGGCCCGGTTCGCCCTTCTTGCGTTTGGCGTCGAGTGCTTCGCGGGTGCGAGTGCCGATCTTGCGACGTTCCTCAGCTGCCACGGCCAACCGCACGTCGGCGACGAGACGCTGGCTCGGGTCGCCGCTGTCGGCACCTTCGGTGTCGAGCAGACGCCAGCCGTAGTCGTTGGCGCGCTTCATAATCTGCGCGGCGTCTAGTTGGTCACGGGTGACACGATCCAGAGCGCGGACGAGAAGCCCTTGCGCCACTCCCGATTCGACAGCCGCCACGGCTACCTGCCTGCCGAACATGGCGTCACTCTTGGCTCCACTGACCACGTCGGTGGTGACGGTGAGCAGTTCGTGGCCGCGTGCTGCGCACCACTGTTCCAGGCTCTCACGTTGAGCTTCCAAGCCGAGGCCGCTGTCGCCTTGGTCGCGGGTCGAGACCCGCACGTAACCAACAACTCTCATCGCGCACCCCACACGGTCACACCACGAAACGGCGACACGTCCACAATCTGCATCCCGGGCAGGTAGTCGGCAGCGATGATCGGCGCAGCGATAGCGCCGACGTCGGCCGGGGCGCTGCCCACGGGTGCCAGCACGTCCAGTTCCTCACAGAAGGTGCCGTCACTGAATGCGACCGTCCACGCTTCCATGTGGGCGGGGATGGTTCCGCCGTCAAACTGAGTCATGCTGTCTCCCTTACCTTGTGGCGTCCGAGGGGTGCGGCCCTGCCCGCACCCCCTGCACCCCACACTACCGCACTGTGACGTAGCTCACTATTGAGAGTTGTTGTCGGAGTTACTGTTTCGTCCCCAACGCGGTTGAGATGCCCCGTGGTGCGTGCTGGTGCCGGGCACGTAGTGCTGGGCCGTGCGCGTGGCCGCTGGCCTACTGCGACCGCCTGTTGCGGTTGCCTTGCGCCTGCGGTGGCGGGGCGGTGCGGTGCAGTTGATCCAGCGCGTCTTCCAGGTCCATCAGTCCGGTCGCGGGCGTCGGCGGTGTGGGCGGCTCGACCGCACGGGGCGCGTCAATCGCTGCGGGCCGGGGCGTGGGTGGCAGGTCGTATTCGCTGTCCACGATCTGCGCGTCCAGTACTTCGCTCGCGGTCCAGTCGTCCTCGGGGTTGTCGTAGGCGTCTGCGGATTCGCCTCTACGCGAACGACTTTCGGCTCGTGAGCCGCCCGTCATGATCGCCCCGAGGATCTGCTCGAATCCCTTGCTCGGGCCGACCTCTACCTCTACGGCGGTCTTCGCACTTAAGCCAGCGCGGTCGAGCGCGCTGTTGGTGGCAGCTAAGCGCACTCCGTCGGCCACGTCGTCGTCCACGGCCAGCTTCAACAGATTCTTCGCCATCCGGTCGGCGGCGTTCTCCAATCGTGCTCTGGCAGCGCGCTTTACGTGCCCCGATGCCCCACCATGCACCCGGCAGACTGTCGCACCCTTGATAGCTAATCTCCTGCATCGCTCTCCAGACTTCTTATGCGCAACGCAACGCGCCGCGTCGTTGTCCTCCAGCATCGCGTCCCACTTCGCGGCTGCCTCTGGACTGGTGCGTGGTCCCACCTCCTCCCACACCTCGTAGTCTGGATCGTCAGGGTCCGGAATCCATCGGCCGGTAGCGTCGGAGCCAGAAGCCAAGGCGCTGGGGGGTGTAGAGGCGGATTGTGTTGTGGTCGAATCGTTCTCGGTCATGTGGTTCTCCTTGCGTGTGATCGTGAGGGGGAGTACGGGGAGTACACGTACACCCCCTATGCACAAAAACATGCGTTGCCCCCCGCGTAAAAGCCCAGGTAGAAGGTAGAAATTACCAATCGCGGGTGTAGGGCAAACCGCAGAGGGGGGAGTACCCGTACTCCCCGTACTCCCC
>NZ_LZMO01000102.1:0-21487 GCF_001665715.1 Gordonia sp. 852002-10350_SCH5691597 | reverse complement strand
ACCGGCGGTGAGCGATTTGGTGAGATCGTCCAATGCACCGGTCACGGCTTCGAGTGCCAACTCGGCCTCCGCGACGTGATACTGCGTGAACGGCTTGTGGGCGACGGTCTCGCCGTCGAGGCTGAGTGCGCTGCGCGACGTCGCGGAGGCGATTGCGAGATCGAGTGCGCGGCGGGCGATTCCGACGTAGATGTTGCCGAGCGCCGGGAGTACCCACCCGAAGATGCCCGCGACGTATCCGGTGGGTTGTTCGCCGAGTTCGACGACGCCGACGGTGCGTTCGTGCGGAACGAAGACGTTGTCGAGTAGCGTGTCGTGGCTTGCTGTTGCCCGCACACTCAGGGTGTCCCAGGTCTCGACGGTGGTGACGCCTTCTTCTCCGCGAGGAATGAAGGTGTGCACGATCTTTGGGTGTTCGGGATCGGAGTTGTCGCGGGCGTGCACACCGAGCCAATCCCATGCCGGTGACAGCGAGGTGAATATCTTTCGGCCGGTGATGCGGTAACCACCCTCGACCGGCGTCGCGATGGTCGTCGAATCGTCGATGACGAGGTCGTTGCCGGGTTCGCCGTGTCCTGCGGCGATGACCTTGCCCGCGGCGACCTCGTCGGCGAGCCATGAGACATCTGAATTGCCCTGTGCGAGTTGATCGGTGATCGGGCCGACCCAGTACAGGTGCATGTTGATCCCGAGCGCGGTGGCTGGCGCGAACGTGGCCAGGCGACGCTGCTCGGCGTTGAGCTGGTGCAGCGTCAGGCCGAGGCCACCGCGTTCGACGGGCAGCGTGGCGCGCAGGTAGCCGAGTTCGGAGAGGTCGGCGAGGTCGTCGGCGAAGAAGGTGTTGTCGCGATCATGGGTGACGGCGCGCTCGCGGAAGCGTTCGAGGGTGTCCTCCGGGATCACCCATTCGGTGGTTGCCGGTTGAATTGTTGTCTCTGTCATGGCGTTTCCTTTGTGGAGTGTCCGTTGTCGGGGTTTCGCTGTAGAGCTTCTCGGGCTAGAGATTCTCGGGCGCGGCTGATGTGCGGGAGTGTCAGTCGAAGAACTGGTCGTCGGGGCGTACCTGCAGCGCGATGCTGAACCGGTTCGCTGCGGCGAAAGCTGCGACGACCTGGATCGCCTCGTAGATCGCGGCGTCGTCGAGTCCGAGGTCGCGCAGCTTGGTGAGGTCGTCGTCGGAGACCTCGCCGGGGCGGACCGAGAGTGTGGCCGCGAAGTCGGCGAGCGTGCGCTGACGGGCGGTGAGTTCACGGACCTCGCGGTAGTCGACGGCGATGCGGGTGCCGAGCTTCTTGTCGCCGAGTGCATCGCCGAGGCTGACGGCGTGATTGAGACGGCAATAGGAGCAACCGTTTTCGGCGGAACTGACGGTCGCGATCAGTTCACGATCGGCGTAGGGGAGCAGGCCGGCGTTGGGATCGAGCAGCCCGAGGATGTACTCGTTGAACCGTGCGGCGTGTGCGCCACCGAGCGCGAACGCGCGCACCCAGTTGGGGATGTAGCCCAATTGACGCTCGATGGAACGGATCTGGCGTTGAAGATCGTCGGGCAGGTCGTCGATCTCGGGCACCGTGAGGCGCGAGATCTGGGTCTCCGGAGCGGCGTCGAGCGTGTTTGTCATGAGGTGTCCCCTGGAGGTGGAAGTCGGTGCAGTTCTGATGTCGGTGAGTCGTCGATCTGCGTGATGCCGTGCGGCGGACGGGCCGCAGTGGTGCGTCGAACGATAGGAAGCGTCGTGAGCGACCGACAGGTTAAGAACTGCGACGATCCGAAATGTGGGCACGCGCGGTCGGGGTTACCGAGCGCGCTGTGAGAGTGGGATGCGCCGGGTTCGGGGGCGAGGGCTGTTTAACTCGTGACGCGGTTGTTATGCCCTGAGGTTGGTATTTGGAAGAAGAATCACTATGGTCACATAAGTCCCATTAGTCACATCTGTAACAGTCCTCGATGGGGATTGCCTGACCAACTGCGTGCTGGAGGTGCGGACAGCCGTGAAACTCCGACTGTCGAATCCGTTCGTCTCCCGGGCGCGTCCGGGGAGTCGACGTCGTCGAACATCATCTGCGGTCATCTGTGCCGTTGCCCCTGCGCTGCTGGTCGGAGGGGTCATCGCGGGCGACGGCTACTCGTCGCGCTCCGACATCGGTCTCGCGGCCGACGCCGGCGTGGTCCTGATCGGACACGGACACGGTCACGGCCGCGGAATGGGCCAGTGGGGTGCATACGGGTACGCCAAGAAGGGCTGGTCGTCGTCGAAGATCCTCCAGCACTTCTACGGCGGTACGACGCTGAGCAAGGCCGACCGGCCCGACATCACCGTCGGACTCAGTAAGCAATCCGCGGTCAACGTGCGGGCGGATGCTGGTGCACGGGTCGGGAACGTGCAGGTGCAGCCGGGGCAGGCGGTCAGCATCTCTGGCGGAACCGCGACCATCACCAGCGGCTGCGGCGGTGGCGCACTGCGATCGGTGCCCGCGACCTTCGTCGATCCGATCAACCCGGCCACCAATCGTCCCGCAAACGAGTTGCTGAAGTTCTGTGGGTCGAACGCTGCGTATCGCGGTTCACTCGGGCTCGACGGCGGACGCGTGGTCAACAAACTGAACCTCGACGACTACGTCAAGGGTGTGATCGCCAAGGAGAGCATTCCCGGCTGGGGCGACTCGGGCGGCATGGAAGCGCTCAAGGCGCAGGCCGTCGTCGCGCGTAGCTACGCGCTGTCGGCCATCGCGGGCGGTAAGAAGATCGACGACACGCAGAACTCCCAGATGTACGGCGGCGTGGCGGGTGAGGACCCGCGCACCAACCGAGCGGCCGACGCGACGTCGGGACAGATCCTGCGGCAGAACGGCCAGCCCGCGTTCACCGAGTTCTCGGCGTCGACCGGTGGTTACACCGCGGGTGGACGTTTCCCGGCTGTCGTCGACGAGGGCGATTCGATTGCGCCGGAACATAATTGGACTGCCACCGTGAGTGGGGCGAGCATCGCGTCCGCTTTCGGGGTCGGAGCGCTGCGTAGCTTCGAGGTGATCGAGGCCAACGGACTCGGGCCCGAGAACGGCCGAGCGTTGCGGGTCCGGGTCTCGGGCTCGGGCGGCACCGTCGAGGCGACCGGCGAAGACGTTCGGACCAAGCTGCAGCTCAAGTCGTCGTGGTTCTCGGTCAAGGGCCAGACGAGTAAGCCGAAGATCGTGACCCCGCCGACGGGGCCGGGTGCGGGCGCCGGGCTGGGTTCCGCCGATCTCGGCTCGCTGATCCCCGACTCGCTGACCGGACTGGCCGACAACCTCGTGCCGGGGTCGTCGAAGCTCCTCGGCATCGCGACCGACGCTCTCAACGGCAAGCTCGGTGATCTCGGTGGCGTCACCGGGCCGCTCGGCCAGGCGGTCGGGGTACCGACGCTGACGCCCGACGGCGCAGGGGTCACGCAGCTCTTCCAGAAGGGCATGATGTTCTTCAGCCAGCCGACCGGCGCCCACGCGCTCGCGGGCAAGGGGCTGGCCGACTTCCAGCAGCGCGGCGGCGTCCCGGTGCTCGGCTTCCCGCGCGCCGACCGACTGCGCTGAGCGGACTACTCCGGGCCGGCGTCGACGACCTGTGCGGCGATGTCGACGAGTTTGGTGTTCGAGTCCTGGGAGAGCCGCGCGAGGAGGCTGAACGCCTGGTCGGGGCTGAGTCGGTACCGTTCCATCAGCATGCCCTTGGCCTGGCCGATCAGGTCGCGTGAACTCAGTGCCGTGCGGAGCTGCTCCTTCTCGCGCACCGCGGAGAACGCAGTCGCGGTGTGGGCGGCGAACAACTGGCCGAGGGCCCGCGCCTCGTCGTCGAAGGCGTTCGGAACAGTGCTGTGCAGGTTGAGTGCGCCGCGCTCTTCGCCCGCGATGTAGAGGCAGAAGCACGCCATCGACCCGATGCCGAGGTCGGCGGCCGCCGCGCAGAACGTCGGCCAGCGCGTTTCTCGACGCATGTCGTCGATCCAGATCGTGGTGTCGTCGGTGGCCGAGCGGATGCACGGTCCCTCGCCGAGTTCCTGTTGAAGCGCGTCCGATTGTGCCGCGATCTCGCCGATCATCACGGGTGTCTCGATCCGGCCTTCGGTGACGATGGTGATGCTGGCATAGTCCGAGCCGATCGCCTCGGCGGCGGCTTTGGTGAACAGGCGCAGCAGCATGTCGCTGTCGGTGCTCTCCGATTGCAGTTGCGCGACAATGCGGGCGATCTCCGAGCTCTTCTCAGCGATCTCGGTGCCCGTCCATGTGGTCGGCGCGGTTGTCCGCGAGGTGAGGTCAGTCAACGGTTACTCCTTCCGCACAGCATCCACACAGCACTTCGCCGCATGCGCGCGTTTGGGGTTGCGCACGGACGTACTGCCTGGACCTATCAGCCGAAAACATACTCCGTACCTCGCAGGAGATGCGATGTGATCGAACCACCGAGCACGGGCTGGGGGTTGTCGTCCGGGGTGCGCGGGCGCTTCTGCTCCGCAAAGGAGCGTGCGGCGGCGTTCTTCACGGCCATCACGGTCGGCGAGACGCCGACGGTCTGCACTCGATGCCACGGCACGTTCACGTCGCCGGGCCGCGCCCAATACCACAGCCAGATCGGGTACATCCACAGTTGGATACCCAGTGGTTTGGCGATACGCATGGCAGCCTGGCCGACGGCTTCGTGGTCGGACTCGCCGTCGTGATCCCACACGGCCAACAGGCCGTTGCGGGCGCCCGGCCGGGCGTCGAGGATGTTTCTGATCATCGCGTCGAGGCGGTCGGGGTACTGCTGGAGCGTCCCCGAATGGAGGCCACCCCATCGTGGGAGGTCGAGGCCGAGCAGCATCGACGCGGTGTCGAGTTCGAGATGCCGACGGTTTGCCAATTGCTCGGGCGATCCGGGGTGCGTCGCGTGGCCGTCGGACGCGCAGATCGTGACCACCTCGATGCCCTGCGACGCCGCGGTGTGCACGAGACCGCCGGCTCCCAGGATCTCGTCGTCGGGATGAGCTGCGACGACGACGAGGCGATCGATGTCGAACACAACCTGTGGCCAGGTCTGCGAGGCCAGCCAGGTGAGCCACTCCGGTTCGGGGGTACCGAACGACTTCGGCGACTGATTGCGCGTCGGCGCGGGAAAGAAGCGGGTCATCGGCGTGCGAGGCGGAATCGGGACGTCAGGCGACGAATCGTGTGCGTGTGTGGGCGACAGTATTGGTGGAGTGACGTGCTGGGAGGTCATTGGCGGACTCCTACGGGGAGTTGCGCAATCCGCAGTACACAAACAGCGGTACACGAGCTGCGATGCACAGTCTTCGGTGAGCCGATTTCTACAGCCCAATGAACCGAGTATACGAGTCCTGGCCAGCCCCGATTGCGTAGTCGGCGCACATCACAACTCGACGCGGCGCTCTCGCCGTCGTCGCGGCGTGTTCGCGCGTGTCCATCACCTCGCGCGTCCGTCGTCCCCGCGCGGCTGGCCGGCCCCGACCCCTGCGTGTGTGGACGACTACTTTGTCGGGTCCGTTACCCTGAACACCCGTGGCCACCAATAGCACCGTCGCGTCGAACTCATCCTTTGATCTGATCATCGTCGGATCCGGGTTCTTCGGTCTCACCATCGCCGAGCGCGCGGCGACCCAACTCGACAAGCGGGTTCTGGTGGTCGAGCGCAGGTCGCACATCGGTGGCAATGCTTACTCAGAGGCCGAGCCCGAAACCGGCATCGAGGTGCACAAATACGGCGCCCATCTTTTCCACACGTCGAACAAGAAGGTGTGGGACTACGTCAACAAGTTCACCGACTTCACCGGCTATCAGCACCGGGTGTTCGCCATGCACGACGGCCAGGCGTACCAGTTCCCGATGGGACTGGGGCTGGTGTCGCAGTTCTTCGGTCGGTACTACAGCCCCGACGAGGCGCGGGAACTGATCGCCGAGCAGTCCAGCGAGATCGACACCAAGGACGCCAAGAACCTCGAGGAGAAGGCGATCAGCCTGATCGGGCGCCCGTTGTACGAGGCGTTCATCAAGGCCTACACGGCCAAGCAGTGGCAGACCGACCCCAAGAATCTGCCTGCGTCGAACATTACGCGACTGCCGGTGCGCTACACCTTCGACAACCGCTACTTCAACGACACCTACGAGGGGCTGCCGGTCGACGGCTACACCGCGTGGCTGGAGAACATGGCGGCCGACGAGCGCATCGAGGTGCGCACCGACACCGACTGGTTCGCCGTCCGTGACGAGATCCGGGCCGCCAACCCCGACGCCCCGGTGGTCTACACCGGCCCGCTCGACCGGTACTTCGACTACTCGGCGGGACGCCTGGGCTGGCGCACCCTCGATTTCGAGACCGAGGTACTGGCCACTGGCGACTTCCAGGGCACTCCGGTGATGAACTACAACGACGCCGACGTCCCGTTCACGCGCATCCACGAGTTCCGCCACTTCCACCCCGAGCGCAAGAACTATCCGACGGACAAGACCGTCATCATGCGCGAGTTCAGCCGATTCGCCAACAACGACGACGAGCCGTACTACCCGATCAACACCCCGGAAGACCGCGACAAGCTCGCCGCCTACCGCGAACTCGCCAAGACCGAGACCGCGGACGCCAAGGTGTTGTTCGGCGGCCGGTTGGGCACCTACCAATACCTGGACATGCACATGGCGATCGCGAGTGCGCTCACCATGTTCGAGAACACGCTGGCGCCGCACCTGAGTGATGGTGCGCCGCTCGCGGAGGCGGAGTAGATGAGTGTGACTGTTTCCAACACGACGACGTCCGACGAGACGACCGCGACCACCGGGGCGCAGCCCGCGGCTGCGCCGAGCGTTCCCGAGTCGAAGGCCGTCGAACTGCTGCAGCGGGTCATCTTCCCGCGGCCGGGTGAGCCCATCGACGTGCGCTCGCTCTATCAGGTGGAGTCCGACAACAACACTCGTCGTGCCCACGCGCCGACCCGGACGTCGGTGTTGCTGGCAGGCGAGTCGGAGGTCAGCTTCGAGACCTACTTCAACGCGTTCGCGGCGTCGTATTGGCGACGCTGGTCGGTTCTGAAGTCGGTCGTACTGCGCGTCGAGGTCCGCGGCACATGCCGTGTCGACCTGTACCGCTCCAAGGTCGACGGTTCGCGTATCGGTATCGGCGGCGACCTGGTGCCCACCGACGAACACGGTTACGGCGTCATCGAATTCGAGCTCGACCTAGGTCCGTTCGAAGACGGCGGATGGATCTGGTTCGACGTCACCACCGACACCGACACCGAAATCGTCTCGGCGGGTTGGTATTCGGCGGTTGCAGCGTCGACAGGTCCGGACACCAAGCGCGTCACCGTCGGCATCCCGACGTTCAACCGGCCGACGGACGCGGTCAACGCGCTGGCGGCGCTCACGTCGGATCCGTTGGTGGACGCGGTGATCGACGCCGTGCTGATGCCCGACCAGGGCACGCGCAATGTGGTCGACGAGCCGGGCTACGAAGAAGCTTCCGCAGCGCTCGGCGATCGGTTGCACATCTTCGACCAGGGCAACCTCGGTGGCTCGGGCGGCTATGCGCGCATCATGTACGAGGCGCTGCGGCTCACCGACAGCCCGTACATCCTCTACATGGACGACGACATCGCAATCGAGCCGGATTCCATCCTGCGCGCGCTCGCGATGTCGCGATTTGCCAAGTCGCCCATGCTCGTTGGCGGTCAGATGCTCAACCTGCAGGACCGCAGTCACCTGCATTCGATGGGTGAGGTGATCAATCACCACAACTTCATGTGGACGGCCGCGCCCTTCGTCGAGTACGACCACGACTTCGCTCAGTACCCGTTGCGCGACAGGGAGAATTCCAAGAACCTGCACCGTCGGATCGACGTCGAGGGCAACGGCTGGTGGATGTGCATGATCCCGCGCGAGTGCGCGGAGCAGATCGGCCTACCGATGCCGTTGTTCATCAAGTGGGACGACTGGGAGTACGCCCTCCGCGCCGCGAAAGCGGGCTACCCGACGGCGACGATCCCGGGAATCGCCATCTGGCACATGGCCTGGAGTGACAAGGACGACGCCATCGACTGGCAGGCGTACTTCCACCTGCGCAACAGGCTCGTCGTCGCCTCGATCCACCACGACGGTCCGATCAAGGGAATTCTCCAGTCGATGGTCAAGGCGACGGCCAAACATCTTCTGAGTCTTGAATATTCGACGGTCGCGATTCAGAACGAAGCGATCCGCGACTTCCTCGCGGGGCCCGATCACATCCGCGACCTGTTGCCGACCGCGCTTCCCAAGATCGCAGAGATGCGCAAGCAGTACCCAGACGCGGTGGTGCTGCCCTCGGCAACCGAACTGCCCCGAACCAGCGGGGAGGCAACGCATCTCGGTGTCAACGTGCCGACCAACCCGGTGAGCAAGCTGAAGGCGCTCGCGGCGTCGGTGGTCAACAACCTGCGCCCAGCAGACCCTCGTCATCACGAGGTGCCGCAAGCCAACTACCCGCCGATCGAGGCCCGGTGGTTCTCGCTCGGACGGGTCGACGGCGTCACGGTCACCACGGCGGACGGTCGGGGAGTGGTGTACCGCCAGCGAGACCGCGACAAGATGATCGCGCTTGCACGCGAATCCGCTGCCCTGGTGCGTGAACTCAACGAGAGGTTTCCTGAGATGGCGCAGCGCTACCGCGCCGCCCATCAGGACTTGACCAGTAAGGAGAGCTGGGCGGGTGTCTTCGGAATCGAATGATCGGGATGTCGCCGAACGCGACGAATCGTCGAACGATGCGGTCAGTCGCGGCGAGAGCCGCGAGGTCGACGCGCTGATCGCCATTCAGGATGCGCTCTACGACCGTCCCGGCGTGCTCCCGACAGCGCGGGCCCTCTCGCATTTCGGCGAGCATTCGCTCGGTTGGCTGGCCATCTCGGGACTCGGGTACGCCGCCGCTCGTCGTCGAGGCGACGCCACGGCGCAGCGGCGATGGGTCGAGGCCGGAGTCGGTGCATTCGGTACGCACGCGGCGTCGGTGATCATCAAACGCATCGTCCGACGCCCCCGCCCGCACGACCCCAGAATCCGTATCGGGGTGTCGACGCCGAGCAAGCTGAGCTTTCCGTCGTCGCACGCGACGTCGACCACCGCGGCGTCGATTCTGATCGGTCGGGCCGCCGGTTTGCCGCCCTACCTGCTACCGGCACTTCTGGTGCCACCTATGCTCACGTCGCGGCTTGTGCTCGGGGTTCACTATCCGAGCGACGTCGCCGCGGGAGCCGCACTCGGCGCGCTGGGTGCTGGAGCCGTCATCGGTGCTGACACGCTGTTCGAGCAGGCATCACGGACGGCTGCAGGGCATCCGCACGCCACGCGCACCGCGCGTGTGGCGGCCCGAGCCGGTGCGCTTGCGCTGGTGCCCGGGCAGACCGCACGGACAGCGGCCGCGTGGGCGATCAGGAACCGAGGAGAGGCATGAGCGAGGAGCCCATCGAGAGCGGCAAGAAGGTCGGGCCGCCGAAGAACCGGGTCGACGGCCTGATCAAGGCGCTCCGCCCACGGCAGTGGGTGAAGAACGTCCTGGTGCTGGCAGCTCCGCTGGCCGCGGGCAGCATCACCGACGCACATGTGCTCGGCCGCGCCGGGATCGCCTTCGTGGCATTCTGTCTCGCGTCGTCGTGCATCTACCTGATCAACGACGCGATCGACGTCGAATCCGATCGCAACCACCCGACCAAGCGGTATCGGCCGATCGCCGCGGGCGTCGTGCCCGTCAAGCTCGCGTATGTGCTGGCAGTGGTGCTCGGCGTTGCATCGCTGCTGATCGCCTACTCGGCGAACTGGCAGACCGCGGTGGTCATCGCGGTGTACCTGGTGATCCAGCTCGGCTACTGTTTCGGGCTCAAGAACCAGCCGGTCATCGACATCTGCATCGTCTCGTCCGGATTCCTGCTGCGAGCGATCGCCGGTGGTACCGCGACCGACATCAAACTGTCGCAGTGGTTCCTGCTGGTCATGGCCTTCGGATCGCTGTTCATGGCGGCGGGCAAGCGCTACGCCGAGCTGGTGCTCGCCGAGCACACCGGCGCCAAGATCCGTAAGTCGTTGCAGTACTACACCACGAGCTACCTGCGCTTCGTCTGGACGCTCTCGGCCACGCTCGTCGTCGCGTTCTACGGCCTGTGGGCGTTCGACAAGAACTCCGGCCACGACACCAACGTGTGGTACGCCATCTCGATGGTGCCGTTCACCATCGCGATTCTGCGCTACGCCGTCGTCGTCGACGGCGGTACCGCGGGCGAACCCGAAGAGATCGCCTTCGGCGACCGCATTCTGCAGATCCTGGCGCTGGCATGGATCGTCTGTGTTGGTGTCGCGGTCTATGCCGTCTGACGTTCGTGACGAGCCCGCTCGCGCGGGGCGGCACAGACTTCGAGAGACTGCCGGCACCGACGCTACTGCCGCAGATGACCGCGATTTCGACACCGACGTCACGATGGTGATCCCCGTCGTCGGCAAGGGGTCCGGCGCCGCAGAGCAGGAACCCGGTCCAGTCGGCGGGGAACCCGGCGATGTTGACGACGACGTTGCCGTCGGCTCTGATAACCGGGTTGACGACGACACAGCTGACGCGGCCGACGAGGACGACACGGCTGACGCAGACGACGAGGATGCGGCCGCGGGCCATCCGCCGGGAGCGGGGCGTCGGAGATTTCTGTCGTCGTGGGGACCACGTGAGTGGACGGCGACGGTCAGTTTCCTGATCGGGGCGATCGGGGTCACAACATTCTTCGCGATCGGAGCATGGCAGCGTCGGTGGATCGCCGACGACGGTCTGATCGTGCTGCGCACCCTGCGAAACCTCTTCGCGGGCAACGGCCCGGTGTTCAATGCCGGCGAGCGTGTCGAGGCAAACACCTCGACGGCGTGGACCTACCTGCTGTGGTTCTGGGCCTGGGTCACCGACGGCCAGCTCGAGTACGTCGCGCTCTGGGTCGCGTTGGTGCTCTCGGTGTCGGCGATCCCGATCGCGATGTACGGCACGGCACGACTGCTCGGACCGCGCATCAGCGGTCCCGCTGCAACCGGGATCACGTTGCTGTTGCCACTGGGTGCGATCGTCTACGTCGCGATCCCGCCCGCGCGTGACTTCGCCACGAGTGGTCTGGAAAACGGCCTGTGCATCTTCTGGGTCGCGGTGCTCTGGTGTCTGCTGATCGCGTGGTCCCGGAGACGGGCCGAGGGCGACGCCCCACAGAACGCGGGTGCGCGACGAACCGCGGGTTACCGAGGAGCCGCGGCGACGCTGTTCCTCGCGTTCTGGGCGGGGCTCGCGCCGTTGATCCGACCGGAACTCACCGTGGTCGGCGGGATCGCATTGGTGTTGGTCTTCCTGGCGCCGCTGACATGGAAGATGCGCGTCGGTGTGGTGGTGTGCGCTGCGGTGCTGCCGGTGGGCTACCAGATCTTCCGGATGGGCTACTACGCACTGCTCGTGCCCAACCCTGCTGTCGCGAAGGACGCGAGCGGCTCCAAGTGGCATCAGGGCTTCATCTACCTCGGCAACCTCTTCGGCCCCTACACGCTTGTCCTTCCCGTCATCCTGGCTGTCGTCGCAGGGGTCTTGATCGTCATCGGCACCCGGATGAACAGCGCGCGCACACGCGACGACTCGGGCGTCGAGGCGTCGTCGAAGGAGAAAGAACGCCCGACGGTGCGCGAGCGGCTGTCGCGCTGGTCGCGCAACCTCCAGACGCCGACGACCGTCACCGTTGCCATCGTGGTCGCGGGACTGATCGACGGCGTCTACTGGCTGCGCCAGGGCGGCGACTTCATGCACGGCCGTGTGTTGCTGACGCCGATGTTCACGATCCTGCTCCCGGTCATGGTCATACCGCTCTCGCTGCCCGCCCTTGCCGATGTGCGCGCGGCCTTCGGACGCGGCGTCGACGCGGTGAAGGACCGGGGTCGGCGCCGACGCGTGATGGTGCAACTAGGCGGTGCGACCGTGATGGCTGCACTGTGGATCACGACGCTCGTGTGGGCGATCGTCTGCCACGAGAAGGTGCTGCCCAACGCGGGCATCGACATCGGACGCAGCGGCATCGTCGACGAGCGTCGGTTCTACGTCACCAACATGGGCAACGAAAACCCGGTCACCGCAGCCGACTACCTCGACTACCCGCGCATGCGTGCCATGGTCGAGCGGATCGACGAGTACCGAACGCAGGGTGGAGTGATCCTGCCGTCGAACAACTACGACGAGTGGTACGTGGCCAAGCTGCCGGACAACACCCCGCAGTCAGAGCGCAAGGCGACCGTCTACTTCCTCAATCTCGGGATGACGAGCATGAACGCTCCGCTCGACGTCCGCGTGATCGATCAGATGGGCCTCGCGTACCCGATCGCCGCACACACCGAACGCCTCGAGGACGGTCGCATCGGGCACGACAAGAACCTGCCCGCCGAGTGGGTCATCGCGGAGTCCGGTGCCTATCCCAAATGGCCGGTGCTGCCGGGCTTCCTCGACGAGGACATGGTTGCGCAGGCGAAGGAAGCGCTGACGTGTTCGCAGACCGTCGATCGGATCGAGTCGTATAAGGACACGTGGTCCTTCGAGCGTTTCAAGAAGAATCTGCCGCAGTCGTTCGGCTTCTCCGACTACCGCATTCAGCGCAACCCGGAGTACGAACTCCAGCGCTGCGGACTGCCCGTTCCGCCCCGCATGCACCCGAGATGAGCGTCACAATCTGGACAAATCACCCAACGATCTGTGCAGGTCAGACACCTTAAGGGTGGCTAAGCGCATGACAGATTTGTCCTGTTATGTATCGGATAGGTAACGTCGGAGCCTGATAAAGCGATGAGAGATAAGACCGAGCGGTATTGGTCGATCGGCACCACGTCGACGTCGTAAGACGGTCCATGTGGCGGCGGTCACACTGATTGTCAGTGTGTTGGACTATGCAATAGGCTCCCGAATCGTTGTGCATTGCGCATGAAGTAGTGGTGCATCGCACTCGGGGGCGTGTCTCGCACAGCTCGTGTGGAGACCGCAAGCGACGAGCAAGGGCGTCGTCCAGGGATGGCCAAGCCGGTCGGGTTGATATCGCGCACGTAACGATCTGGTGCCTGGTGTGTCCTGTGGGGCGCATGGGGACTGGTAACAGAGGAGAGTTTGGTCGATGGGAGTAGCGGTGAGGTCGGGAGCGATGACACCCGGTAAGCGCGGTGGATTCCGGTTGCGCAGCCGGTTGGTTGCGGTGACGGTCGCGCTGATGACGATCGCGGGTCTCGCGTCGGTCATCACGGGCACCGGTACAGCAGATGCACGTGTCAACGGGACCCCCGCGGGCAAGAACGAGTGGTGGATCGACGCCTGCGGCATGCCGACCAATGGGGCGTTCGGCAACAAGTCGATGAATCCCGGCAGGGTCAAGGTGCGTTCCTGGTTCAAGCCGGGCAATACCCGCACCGTGATCCTTCTCGACGGTATGCGCGCCCAGTACGACTTCTCGGGCTGGGAGATCAACACCAACGTCCAGGAACTGGTCAACCGCGGCGTCAACGTCGTTGAGCCGATCGGCGGGCCTGCCAGCTTCTACACCAACTGGAATGCACCCAGTAACTTCAACGGCCAGCAGCGTCGTTACATGTGGGAGTGCGTGATCCAGAACCGCCTCGCTCCGGCTCTGCGTCAGAAGGGCTTCAAGGGCAAGGGCGGCAAGTACGCCATCATGGGCATCTCGTCCGGTGGTAACGCGGCGCTCGTCCTCGCGGCCAAGCGTCCCGATCTCTACTACGCGGCAGGCTCGCTGTCGGGCTACGACTTCCTGAGCGCCCCGGGCATGCACACCATGCTTCGACTGGCCATGCTCGACGTCGACCCCAAGCCGTGGAACGTCGACGCCATGTGGGGCGCGCCGTGGGATCAGCGGTGGTACGACAACGATCCGTTCATGCTGATCAACCGGATGCACCACCTCAAGGTGTTCACCGGATCGGGCAACGGACTCTTCGGCCGCTACAACGCGCTGCCGAACGTCTTCGACGACCTGTTCAAGGGTTCGACGCTCGAGCTGCTGGCACTCGCACAGCGCAAGGCATTCGAGGTCGCCGCGTTCACGCAGGGCATCAACCTGATGACCTACGACGCCAACGGCACCCACGCGTGGGGCTACTGGCAGGACATGGTGTGGAACGCCTACCAGCGAGGCTTCTTCCGCTGATCTGAGCAGTAGCGTTTACTCACAAGCGACCCCGATCGGGACTTCCGATCGGGGTCGCTTTGTGTGGTGACCGACCTCGAAACCACAACGTCGGCTTGCCCCATACGCATCACAAGTCACAGAAATCTCACACGCCTCAGCGCGTCGCGCATGGATTCACTGTCCGGACAGGGTAAGAAACACCTGAGGCAAAATGTGGCTAGTGGGATGAATGTGATTTCTGAGGTGTGCGCAGACCGTGTGCACAGCGGAGTTCCGCCCCACCGGTGCGAAGGAGTGGGAATCGAATGCGTCGAGCGGTACGCGCTGATCGCGCGAAGGGGGATCGGGTGACGAACGAGCACGGATGGCGACGGGGACGTCGAATCACGCGTGTCGCGGCGACGGTGTCGGCGACGATCGCCGTGGCCGTCGGTATGACGATGGCAGGCCAGGCGTCGGCGCCTGCCGATCCGCCCGCCGCACCTCCGGCCCAACCGGCAGCTCCCGCCCAGCCGGCTCCGGCTCAACCGGCGGCGCCTGCCGAGCAGGCAGCGCCCGCGCAGCCTGCAGCGGCACCTGCTCAGCCCGCACGCGTCACGAAGGTGTTCTGGTACACCGACCGGCGCGTCGCACTGTGGGTGCACTCGCCTGCGATGAACACCGACATCCAGGTGCAGATCCTGCTGGCGCGCGACTGGTGGGCGCGCCCGGACGCCAAGTTCCCACAACTGACCATGCTCGACGGCCTGCGTGCGCAGGACGACCAGAGCGGGTGGGTGCTGAACACCAACATCGTCGACTTCTACAAGGACAAGAACGTCAACGTCGTTCTGCCGATCGGTGGCGAGTCGAGCTTCTACACCGACTGGAAGCAGCCAGACCGCGGCAAGACCTACAAGTGGGAGACGTTCCTCATCCACGAGTTGCCGCCGATCATCGAAGGCGATTGGCGTTCGACGGATGTCCGCGGCATCGAGGGACTCTCCATGGGCGGCACCGGCGCGATGATGCTCGCGGCGCGCAACCCGGGCTTCTACAAGTTCGTGGCATCGTTCTCGGGCATTCTGCAGTTGACGTCGACGGGTATGCCGCAGGCAATCCAGTTCGCGCAGCGCGACGGCGGTGGCTACAACTCGATGAACATGTTCGGGCCGCCGAGCGACCCGGCCTGGAAGGAGCACGACCCCTTCCTGATCGCCGACAAGCTGCGTGGCACAAGCCTTTACGTCTCGTCGGGCAACGGACTCGTCGGACCGCATGACAAGCCGTCGGACATCCCGCTGCTCGCAACGAATTACTCGGGCGTCGGTCTGGAACTGCTCAGCCGTGTCACGTCGCAGCAGTTCGCGATCAAGCTGAACGAGCTCGGCATCCCGGGGCAGGCGGTGTACCGACCGTCCGGAACCCACACCTGGGCCTACTGGGAGTTCGAGATGGCACAGGCGTGGCCTCAGGCCGCGGCGGCGCTGGGACTCGGCGGCGACAAGGTCGCGTGCCGTCCGTCGGCGGCGTTCAAGAAGGTCGCCGACGCCAACAAGCTGGGAGGCTGCCTCACCCCCGAGTACGCGGTACCGGGTGGACGCGCGCAGGACTTCTACAAGGGTCGCGTGATCACGGGTCCCAAGGGGCCCAAGGAGGTCGCGGGCGCGATCGGTGGGGCATACGCCTCGATCGGTGGTCCCGGCGGCAAACTGGGTCTGCCGACCAGCGACGAACTGCCCACCAGGGATGGCAAGGGACGCTTCAACACGTTCGAGCGCGGCAAGATTTCCTGGACCGCCAATGGCGGGACGGTCATCGGCAAATGACCGCAAGTCGTCTCACCCGGTGTCGAGTGTGTTCGGTTGATCGGCGCAGGCTCGGCGCCGGGTGTGGGTGCGCTGAGATCTCGCTGAGGAATCACAGCATTTTCGCAGGTGACGCCCATTTGATGGTCGGCGGCGGCTTGCGGTCGGAGTAGCCTGGCACGGTGCCGACAACGCCGGTCGGGTTGTGATGAGGAAGTGATGATGAGGAAGTTCTTCGGGTTGGGTGTGATGGTGGCCGGACTGGCCCTGGCGGGCGGTTTGACCGCATGCTCGGACGATTCGACAGCTAGTGCGCCGATCACGAGCGACCCCGTCACGACGACGTCGATGTACTCGTCTCCGTCGTCGTCGGCCGCGAAGTCGTCGGAATCGGAGCGTGCGTCGTCGGAATCCGCCGCGCCGGGCGGCACCAAGGTGTCGGGTTCGACGACGCTGCCCGCGACGGCACCGAATAATGGCACCAAGGTGCCCGAGAACTTCCCCGGACCCGGCGGTGAGCCAGTGAGCGACAAGGGTAAGAAGTATCTGCAGGTCCTCAAGGATCAAAACGTCAGCTTCGCGGGCGACTCCGACAACTCCGTCGCACTCAACAGTGCCGAATACGTCTGTTCACAGCAGGCCAAGGGAGCCGATCCGACGACCGTGAAGGCTTTCGTCACGGCGATGATCGGCCCGAGTTCGAAGAACGCTGCCGACGCGAATTCGAAGGCGGACAAGGTCATCAAAGCCGCACGTGACAACTACTGCTAGGGGTGGCAGCCAAGCGAGGTGCCACTGGTCGACGTAAGGGTCGTCGACTGGGTCGAATCGCCCTGTTCCTAGCCCTTCTCGTCATCATTGCGATCGTATTGATCGTGATCTTGGTGATCACTCTGCTCAAACCCGGACCGCCGAGCATTCCCGGCGGTCAGGGGCCGTCGACCAGTGCGCCGTCGCCGGGGCGTCCGGAAGCGCAATCCGCGGACTGCCCGGACGTGCTGACGCTTGTCATCCCGGGCACCTGGGAATCGTCGGCAGACGACGACCCGATGAATCCGACGGCCAACAAGGCGTCGCTGATGCGTCGGGTGTCCACGGCGCTGCAGAACGAGTACCCGACCTCGCGCACCGAGGTCTACACCGTTCCCTACATCGCGCAGTTCCGTAACCCGACCAATCTCAACGATCGTCAGGCCGACTACAACGTGTCGCGGCAGCAGGGCTACAACCGTGCTGCGGCAAAGCTGCGTGACACCAACAAGAAGTGTCCGCTGACGCGCTACGTGATCATGGGCTTCTCGCAGGGCGCGGTCATCGGCGGCGACCTCGCGAGCAACATCGGCAACGGGAGCGGCCCGATCGACGCGTCGGATCAAGATCTGGTGCTCGGCGTCGGACTCATCGCCGACGGCCGACGCGAGAAGGGGCAGCAGAACGACATCGGTCCCGACCCCGACGGTGTCGGCGCGGAGGTTGCGCTCAGCGGAATGGGCAAGCTCGTGCCAGGGATCACGATGACGGGACCGCGTAGCGGTGGCTTCGGTGATCTGCGTGACCGGGTCCAATCGATCTGTGCGCCAGGCGATCTCATCTGCGATTCGCCAACCGTCGCCAATCCGGTTGGCGCCGTCGGTCAGCTCGCGGGCGCCATCAACAATCCCGTTCACGCCATGTACGCGACCAAACGCTACTGGCAGCTCGACGGCATCAGTGCCACCCAGTGGATGTACGGCTGGTCGAACAAAGTGATCGCCGACGCCCCGCACCCCGCGCACAACTGACGCAGATCCGACGTCGCGTCCGATCCGACGACAACAACGGACCGGCACGCGGCGTCGGCTCGTCGCGTTCGCCTGTCCTGCCCGCGCCCCACTAGGTCATATGTCCCGTCGGGCCGTGTTTGGGTAGGGCCGTCGACCTGCATTACCGTTGGGCGGTCGGGCACACCCGCCCACCAGAACCAACCGGTAACCGCAGTGATGCGTGAGGAGAAACAGGCGACGATGAGTGACCCCGGTGAACTGCGCAAGTTTCGGTTCGGAGCCGGCGGCGAGGGCAACAAGGACGAGGGCGGCGCCCGCAAGTTCGTGAAGCTGGCGCAGACCGCGGAAGAGTACGGCTACGACACGTTCGCGGTACCCGACCACCTGGGCAACCAGGTCGGCCCGCTCGCGGCCCTCGGAGCGCTCAGCCAGGCGACGAGCACCATCCGTCTGGGTACCTCTGTGCTCGCCAACGGGTTCCGTCACCCCGCGATCCTGGCCAAGGAGGCCAACACGATCGACGTGCTGAGCAAGGGGCGACTCGAACTCGGCATCGGCGCGGGGTGGATGAAGGAGGAGTTCGACAAGGCGGGCATCGAGTTCGAGACGCCCGGCGTGCGTATCAGGAAGCTCGACGAATCGCTGACCATCCTGGACAAGCTGATGCGCGGCGAGACCGTCGATTTCGACGGCGAGTTCTATCAGATCCGTGGCCTCGAGGGCAGTCCTCGCCCGCGGCAGGGACCCCGACCGCCGATCGCTGTCGGCGGTGGCGGACCCAAGATGCTTGCGCTTGCCGCCAAGCACGCCGACATCATCTCCGTCGCACCGGGCACGACCCCCGACGGCAAGATGAAGCTGTCGGACATGACGATCGAGAAGACGGCGGCACGCGTCGACCGCATCCGCGAGGTCGCGGGCGACCGTTTCGCCGACATCGAGCTCAACTGGACCATCGCCGTCATCGTCATCACTGACGACCGCGAGGCCACCGCCGAAATGGCACTCAAGGCGCTGGCGCAGGGCTACCCGCCGAACATCGCTCACGACACCGAGTTCACCGTCGACGATGTGCTGACGTCGCCCTATATCGCGATCGGCTCGTTCGAGGAGATCGCCGACCAGATCCGCGAGGTGCGTCGACGCACGACGATGTCGTACGTGGGCGTCTTCCCCACTCAGATGGACGCGTTTGCACCTGTACTTGCACAATTGAAGGGGGAGTAAGATTGTCGACGGCCCATTTCGGCTTCGTCGAAATGGGCTGAAGTGAATTCGCCTGCGAATGACCCCGGGACATGTCGGAATTTCGGCGTCATGAAGGTGCAATCCACCACACACCAAGAATTCGGGTGAGTGCCGAGTGTGCGCTACCGTGTCACGCGTTATCTATGCGGACACGACGCCCGAAAGACGTGGTACCTGCGGGGAGTGCCACGACACCGCGCCGACGAGGCGCACGGACGTGGCGTCCCACGAGGGGGCCACAGGAGTAATGGATGCTGAACACAGAATTTGAGCAGTTCCTCGATGAGAGCGGCAACCTGCATTTCAACGAGGACGCGACGCTGGTCGACTACGTCGAGCGGAACGTGCGCGATCAGGCTGACACGCTGGCGTACCGCTTCATCGACTACAGCCGCGAACGCGACGGGGAGGCGCAAGACCTGACCTGGGCGCAGTTCGGCAAGCGGCTGCGCGCGGTCGCCGCCCGGCTGCAGCAGGTCACCAAGCCCGGTGATCGTGTCGCGATTCTTGCTCCGCAATCGCTGGAGTACGTGATCGGCTTCTTCTCCGCGCTCTACGCGAGCAACGTCGCCGTGCCGCTCTTCAGCCCCGACGAGCCCGGACACACCGACCGTCTGACCGCAGTGCTCGCTGACTGCAAGCCGACGGCAATCCTCACCTCCACCAAGTCGGCCGAGGCCGTGCGCGACTTCTTTGCGGGAGTGCCCGCGAAGGAACGTCCCCGCGTGATCGCCGTCGACGCCGTCCCCGACTCGGTCGGATCGAGCTGGGTGGCCCCGGTCGCCGGCAAGGACCACAACCGCGACACAGTCGCATACCTCCAGTACACCTCTGGCTCGACCCGCGTGCCCGCAGGCGTGGAGATCACCTACGAGGCCGTCGCAGCCAACTGCCTGCAGATCTACGACTGCATCGAGATCGACCGCAACGCTCGCGGCGTCACCTGGCTGCCGATGTTCCACGACATGGGCCTGCTCACGGTGATTCTCCCGGCGCTCGGCGGCCGCTACATCACGATCATGAGCCCGCAGGCATTCGTCCGCAGGCCGGGACGCTGGATCAAAGAACTCGCGGCGGCCAGCGACGGCGCCGAGACATACGCGGCGGCCCCGAACTTCGCCTACGAGCACGCCGCGGCACGCGGTCTGCCCAAGGACGGCGAGCACCTCGACCTGTCGAACGTGATCGGACTGATCAACGGCTCCGAGCCCGTCACCGTCAGCTCTATGAAGAAGTTCAACGACGCATTCGGTCCGTACGGACTGCCCAAGACCGCGATCAAGCCCTGCTACGGCATGGCCGAGGCAACGCTGTTCGTCTCCGCGACGCAGCGCAACAATGAGGCCAAGGTCGTCTACGTCGACCGCGACGAACTCAACGCCGGACACATGAAGGTCGTCGACCAGCACGCACCCAACGCCGTCGCACAGGTCTCCTGTGGACAGGTCGCGTTGAGCCAGTGGGCCACCATCGTCGACGCCGCCGAATACGACGAGACCGGAAAGGCCGTCGAGAAGGCCGACGGCGAGGTCGGCGAGATCTGGCTGCACGGACTCAACATCGGCGCCGGCTACTGGAACAAGCCCGACGAGAGCGAAGCGACGTTCCACAACACCATCGACACGCCGCTCGAACAGGGCAGCCACACCGACGGCGCACCCGCTGACGCCCAGTGGATGCGCACCGGCGACTACGGTGTGTGGCTCGATGGCGAGCTGTACATCACCGGCCGTGTCAAGGACCTCGTGATCGTCGACGGCCGCAACCACTACCCGCAGGATCTCGAGTTCAGCGCACAGGAGGCCAGCACCGCGCTGCGTCCCGGCTTTGTGGCCGCCTTCGCCGTCCCCGCCAATCAGCTGCCGAGCGTCGTCTTCGAGAACGCCGCCAGCGGACTGA
Organism: Gordonia sp. 852002-10350_SCH5691597; assembly: GCF_001665715.1. Classification (NCBI taxonomy): domain Bacteria; kingdom Bacillati; phylum Actinomycetota; class Actinomycetes; order Mycobacteriales; family Gordoniaceae; genus Gordonia; species Gordonia sp. 852002-10350_SCH5691597. Next base: position 617 of record NZ_LZMO01000102.1, on the reverse strand, counting down.
AATTCGACGCCGACGACGCGTCGGAGCAGTTGGTGATCGTGGCCGAGCGCGGGCCGGGCAAGAAGACCGATCCGCAGGAGATCGCCGACACCGTCCGCGCCGCAGTGGCCCAGCGCCACGGCGTCATGGCCCGCGACGTACTGCTCGTGCCCGCGGGTTCGATCCCGCGCACCAGCAGCGGCAAGATCGCCCGCCGCGCCACCAAGACCGCATATGTCGACGGCCGACTCCGCGGCGGATACAAGCAGGATGCGTTCCCAGACACGGTGTGATTTGGGCGCACGGCGCCTGCGCTTTCAGCGCCGCTCTTCGTCGTCGGCGGCGTCGTCGCTTCGCTCCGATGCCGCCTCCTCCTGCATCGCGGCGCGCGCAGGCACCGTGCGCCGGTCCTCGGCGCGTCGCTTCGCTCCTCGCCTGCGGCGCCGCCCGCTGGTCGAGACCGCCCGCTGGTCGAGCTGCACCCCGCTGGTCGAGCTGCACCCCGCTGGTCGAGCTGCACCCCGCTCGTCGAGCTTGTCGAGACCACTCGCCGGTCGAGCTGCACCCCGCTCGTCGAGCTTGTCGAGACCACTCGCCGGTCGAGCTGCACCCCGCTCGTCGACCTTGTCGAGACCACT
>NZ_LZMO01000101.1:0-1656 GCF_001665715.1 Gordonia sp. 852002-10350_SCH5691597 | reverse complement strand
CTGTCGCATGAGACGATCTCCAAGATCTGCGACGAGGTTTGCGACGCGGTCGACGAATGGCAGAACCGGCCGCTGGAAGCGTTGTATCCCGTCCTCTATCTCGACGCCCTGGTGGTCAAGGTCAAAGACGGTGCTCACGTTCGAAATAAGCACGCCCACATAGCTATCGGTGTCGACATGGCTGGCGTCAAGCATGTGCTGGGCATCTGGATACAGGCTGAAGAGGGCGCGAAGTTCTGGGCCGGGGTGTGCGCGAATCTGGCCAACCGCGGCGTCAAAGACGTGCTGATCGTATGCTGCGACGGGCTGACCGGATTCCCCGAAGCGATCGAGGCGACCTGGCCTTTGGCCACCGTACAAACCTGCGTCGTGCACCTGATCCGCAACGCGATGCGGTTCATCAACTACAAAGACCGCAAACAGGTCGCCCGCGCGATCAAACCGATCTACACCGCCCCCGACGCCGAGACCGCCCGCCGCGAATGGGAGACCTTCCGAGACTCGGAGCTAGGCAACCGGTATCCCAGTGCGGCACTGGCTTTCGACCGCGCCTGGGACAGATTCATTCCGTTTCTGGCGTTCCCACCCGAGTTACGCAGGGTCATCTACACCACCAACTCGATCGAGTCGCTCAACTATCAACTCCGCAAGGTCATCAAGAACCGAGGACACTTCCCCAACGACGTCGCGGTCCACAAACTGCTCTGGCTGGCCATCTGCGACATCGAGGACAAACGGGCGATGCAACGCGAGAAGGAACGCGGCAAGCCAGCCAGTCAACGTAAAGCGCCCGGACGACTCGTCGAAGGGCAAGTCGTGACGAACTGGAAACAGGCCCTCGGCCAACTCGCCCTGGCCTACCCCGACCGCATCGAACCCCACCTCAACTAAACACCGAAAGCGAACCCAAGAAATCAGGAGTTACGTTCTTACACAGACATCTTGACAAGCTCCCGTCAGGACTTGCGGGTTGATTGAAGAACACAAACTCGTCGTCAGAAGGAACCTTCTCGTCTGTCCCTAACTCGAACGCAACCACGTCGACTTCAGGCGCTGTCACTCGCGCGGAACTCCACGACACGTTGACGGTGAACCGCGCGAGGCCTGCCGGAAGGTCGATCACGGCTCCCGGCACCATCACGACTCGTGACCATTAGAGGCCACGATGATGCGTTCACGCATAACGCAGTTGGGTGCAGCGGTCGCCATCAACTTGACCGCAGGAGTCACCGATGTGCTGATCCTCGACGGCGGGGAGGGTGACCCGCGTATGGGAAAGGTCCGCGAGCGATCAACTGAATCTGCTGCGCGACAACGCTTCTTCACGTGGCGCAATGCAGAGGGAGAGTCTCAGCGCGAGTCCGAGAAGCTCTGGGGCGACTTCACCAAGATGAATCAACGCGTGGCACTTGCTCTCGAGGGAGACGCCAGCGCACATCGTCTGCGTCATAGCTACCCCTTCCGCGTGCAGGATGACTCTGGCACATGGGGCTGACAGCCGGATCGAGTTGTGCTGACGGCGCTCATCGAAATTCCCCAGTGATGCTCATCTGAATTCCCCACCCGTGTGGCACCGCCCGAGTAGGCGGGCCTCCCGTGATGCTGATGGTCTCTGACCACTCACCAACTATCTCGGGAGGCCCGCTTTCATGTTGA
>NZ_LZMO01000100.1:0-11460 GCF_001665715.1 Gordonia sp. 852002-10350_SCH5691597 | reverse complement strand
GCGGATCGGCTCGCCGTACGTCGAGGGCAAGCGCGAGAAGCTGAAGGTCAAACACAAGCGCACGGCCGACTGTGTGGTCATCGGCTACCGAGTGCACAAGAGCGGAACCGGTCTGGGTTCGATGTTGTTGGGCCTCTACACCGATTCGGGAGATCTCCACACAGTCGGCCGTGCGCTTGTGTTTGACCTTCAGCATCTCGCGCTTGCCCTCGACGTACGGCGAGCCGATCCGCTTGGCGACCACGCCGTCGAGGCCCGCGCCCTCGAATGCGGAGAACCAGGTGCGCGCGGTGTCGGCGTCGGCGGTGACGCGACTGACGTTGAACCGCCTGCCGGTCTCGTGTGGGCCCACCGCCTTCACGAGCGTGTCGCGACGTACGGCGAAGGGTTCGTCGACGACGCTGAGGTCGCCGAGTGCGAGCGCGTCGAATCCGATGAAGATCGCGGGCGTCTTCTCGGCGAGCATCCGCACGCGTGAGTCGGCGGGGTGAATCCGCTGCGCGAGCGAGTCCCAGTCGAGGCGGTGCACGCCGTCGATGACGGACGGGACGCCGATCTCGCCGTCGAGGACCACCTTGTCGGGGAGTTCGGCGCGCGCGGCGTCGACGATTTCGGGGAAGTAGCGCGCCAGGTCTTTGCCTCCGCGAGAACCGATGTAGACCTCGTCGCCGTCGCGAAAGACCAACGCACGAAAGCCATCCCACTTGGGTTCGTAGGACCACGACGGCTCGCCGTCTGGTTGTTCCGGCACCGCTGAGACAGCCTTGGCGAGCATCGGCGCGACGGGAGGCATGACCGGTAGGTCCACCACCCCATACTCCCCATTGCACGACGATCCCGCAATGAGCCGCGCGGTCGGCCGCTGGTCGAGCGTCCCCCGCTGGTGATTTCGACTCGGCAGCTCGCTGCGCTCGCAGCCGGCTCAATCAGCGGAAAAGGCGCCACCCCTGGTCGAGCCTCCCCCCGCTGGTCAAGCGCCCACCGCTGGTCGAGCCTGTCGAGACCACCCCAAGTGATTTCGACTCGGCAACTCGCTCCGCTCGCGGCCGGCTCAATCAGCGGTAGGGTTCGGCAGCTCGCTGCGCTCGCGGCCGCTCAATCAGCGGAAAGGGCCCACCCGCTTGGCGAGCCTCCCCCGCTGGTCGAGCTTGTCGAGACCACCGGGGGCGGTAGTGTCGTGACCGATGTCCGCACACGAACCCGCTGCGCAGTCGGCGCTTCCTGCCGGGCGGTACGCGCCGTCGCCGTCGGGCGACCTGCACGTCGGCAACCTGCGCACGGCCGTGCTGGCGTGGCTCTTCGCCCGCACCTCGGGCCGCCGGTTTCTGCTGCGCATGGAGAACCTCGACCGCACCGCGGTGGGATCCGATCAGCGACAGATCGACGACCTGCACGCCCTCGGGATCGACTGGGAGCCGCCGGTCGTGTACCAGACCGACCGGCTCGATCGGTACCGCGCGCTGATCGACGACCTGACCAGGCGCGGCCGCACCTTCGAGTGCTTCTGCACCAGACGCGAGATCCTCGAAGCCCCGTCGGCGCCGCACTCCCCACCGGGCGCGTACCCCGGGACGTGCCGACACCTCACCGCAGAGGAGCGCGAGAGTAAGCGCGCAGCCGGGCGTCCTCCCGCGATCCGGATCGTGTCGGACGTCGACGAGTTCAGCGTCGTCGACGTCCTGCACGGCGAATACACCGGAGCCGTCGACGATTTCGTCATCCAACGCGGCGACGGCACGCCCGCCTACAACCTCGCGGTGGTCATCGACGACGCCGAGCAGGGTATCGACCAGGTGGTCCGTGGCGACGACCTCCTGCCGTCGGCGCCACGCCAGTCATATCTGACGACGCTGCTCGGACACACACCGCCGGTCTACGCGCATGTCCCGATGGTGCTCAACGACAAGCAGATTCGTTTGTCGAAGCGCGACGGAGCAGTCACACTCGCCGACCTCGCCGCCCGCGGCGTCGACACCGCGACCGTTCTCGACCACATCGCGGCGTCGTTACGGCTGGCCGAGCCCGGCGAACATGTCACCCTCGCCGACCTCGCTCAACGATTCGATCCGACGAAGCTCCCGACGCAGCCGTGGATTCTCACCGACGACGAATGGATCTGAGGCAGTCGCATCCGCTCAGGACGCGGTGGTCAGCAGTCTGTCGAGCAGATCGTCGAGCGTCAGCACGCCGAGAATCTCATCACCGGCGGAGACCAGCGCGATATGTGCACGCTGGTCTCGCATGCGCGCCATACCTTCGTACGCGGGTAGTTCGGCAGGCAGGATCAACACATCTCGGGCAAGGTCGGCAGCCGTGACATCGGCTGCGGCATTGAGACTGTCGCGGACGTGCACCACGCCGATCACCGAGTCGCGGGTGAGGTTCTCATCAGCCCCACCGCGCACGACGAGCAACCGAGAGTGCCCCGTCTGACGCGAAACCTCTTGAATCCCAGCGGGAGAAGCATCCGCGGGAACACCGTCGAGTGCGCCGTCGCCGACGACGTCGCCCACCGCGAGCGCCTCCGTGGCCAACGCCGCGCTGAGCCTGTGGTGATACTCGTCGTCGAGCACTCCGGTCTCGGCGGAGTGGTCGACCAACTGTCGCAACGTCGCCGAATCCTGCCCGGACGACACCTGATCGACGGGTTGCACACCAACGCGACGCAGGCACCAGTTGGCGAGTTGGTTGAGCACGACGAGCACCGGGCGCACCACCCACATGAAGGCGCGCATCGGAATCGCCAGCAGCACAGCCGATCTCTCCGGGTGGGCTATCGCCCACGACTTGGGTGCCATCTCGCCGACCACCAGGTGAAGGAATGTCACGATGATCAGCGCGAGTATGAATCCCACGACGTCGGCGATCCACAGCGGCGCGCCGAGTGCTTCGATTCCCGGCGTGATCCAGTGATGCACAGCGGGTTTGGTCACCGCGCCGAGCGCAAGCGTGCACACGGTGATACCCAACTGCGAACCGGCAAGCAGCACAGACAGTTCCGACGAACTGCGTAGCGCGGCCCGCGCGGCACGACTGGTCTGTGCGGCATCCTCGATACGGTGGCGACGAGCCGCGATCAACGCGAATTCGACGGCGACGAAAAACGCGCTCGCCGCGATCAACACGACCGTGACCGCGAGCACAACCCACGGGTTACTCATCGGCGTCTCCCGACTCGGTGATGACGAGATGGACGGTTGCGGGCACGCGGCGTCTGACCTGCGTCACCGTTGCGGTCACCGTTGGAGCGGCGACGCCGAAAGCGCCGTCGGCAAGCGGCAATTCGACGCTGTCTCCGACCTGGGGCAGTCCGCCCGACGTCGAAATCACAAGTCCGCTCAGGGTTTCGTAGTCGCCTTCGGCCACGTCGTGCCCGATGACGCGTGACACTTCGTCGAGGTGTGTGTCGCCGCGGGCGAGCCAGCCGTCGTCGGTCAGTTCGATCGGTTCGGACGATGTCGTATCGTGCTCGTCGTCGATCTCGCCGGTGATCTCCTCGGCGATGTCTTCGACGGTGATGATGCCTGCGATTCCGCCGTATTCGTCGATCACGACAGCCATCTCGTCGTCAGAGGTGGTGTCGAGTCGTTCGAGTACCGCCGGAAGCGGCAGCGTGGTGGGCACGATCGCGGCGGGTCGCGCGAGATCAGCTGCGGTGAGGCTGGTTTCGTCGAGACGTTCGAGCAGATCGTGCAGATGCACGATCCCGACGACGTCGTCGGGGTTGGCTCCGACCACGGGATATCGCGTATGCCCCACGGCCATCAGGTCGCGAACCTCCGACAGCGACGTATCGGCTGCGACGAAGTCGACGAGTGGCCGGGGCACCATCGCGTGCTCTGCTGTACGAGTGGGAAAGTCGAGGACACGATCGAGAAGCGTCGACAGTTCGGCGGGCAACTCCCCGACCTCCCGCGACTCGGCGACGATGTGTTCGAGGTCGCGCGGTGACGCGGAGTGCTCGACGTCGTGCACCGGCTCGATCCGCAGCGCTTTGAGCAGAAGGTTCGACGCGGCGTCGAACAGCGAGATGACCGGACCGAACACCTTGAGGTAGATCGACGTCGAGAGCGCGAGTCGACGCGCGACGGGCTCGGGGCGTGCGATCGAGAGGTTCTTGGGAAACAGTTCGCCGAACACCATCTGGACGACCGTCGAGAACAAGACGGCCAGCACGGTGCCGATGGCCACGCCGACGGCGACGGGGATGCCGACGTCGCCCAACAGTTCGCCGACGCCACTGCCGATCAATGGCTCGGCGACGTAGCCGACGAGCAGGCCGGTCACGGTGATGCCGAGCTGGGCGCCCGAGAGCATGAACGACGTTCTGCGTGTCACCGAGAGTGCGCGGGCAGCCGCGGCATCACCGTCGGCTGCGCGGGCTTTGAGTCGCGACCGGTCGACGGCCATGAACGCGAACTCCTGCGCTACGAAGTAGCCGGTCAACGCGGTGATGGCGAAGACGACGAGGATTCCGATCACGATTCCGAGGAGCATCATCATGCGATCACCTCGTCGCGGACCGTCGGAACAAATGCCGACGGGTCAGAAGTTGTGAATGCCCCCGAGTGGGGGCCGGATCGTCGAGGTTTCCGTTTTTTGCGCCGAGCGCGGTTCATCGTGTCTTTCTGTCGCGGGTGGGGATGTGGAATATCGGACTCCAGGATACGTGAAAGTCAACGAAACGGACATTGCGTTGGTTCCCGGAGAGTGCGGACCGCAGTAGGGGCGGATCCTCGTCGGCCTACCTGGTGGCGCAGGCAGTATGCCCGTTTGGTCCACGATCGGTGACATGGCTTGGTGATTTGCATTGGCGGACAGTCGAATCCGATGATTTCAGGACCATTGGCTCACCACAAAGAGGTGCGACGAGGGTAGCTTCAACTCTGAAGGCATCCCAGCGAATCCAAGAAGGACATCATGAGTCCGAATCGAATTGTCATCGCTGCTGTGGGTATCGCACTCGTGGTCGCCGCGGTAGTTTTCAACAGCAAGCGACGCACAGTTGATGCGACCACTGCCGAGGTCGAGAACGCCATCGGCGCGCTCGACCCGGTGTCGCGAGCAGCAGTGATCGCCCGGCTGGCCGCCGACGAGAAGACAAAGCTCGACGATAAGAAGTAGCGACCAACGAGTAGTAGCGACCAACGAGAAGTAGCGACTGCGTTCGGAGTGATTTCGATATGCACCAATGAGTGAACAGCGCGAGCGTATCGATCCGGAGAGTCGATTCGCGGAGCGTCGTCGTCGACTGCATGAGGCCCGGTCGGGTCGGATCACGACCGCGATCGCTGATCGGTTCACCGAGATCGACGGCGGCACCGCGGGCACTCTCGTGTCAGTCGAGCTGTTCACCACGGTGATTCCGTTGATCATCCTCGGATTCGGATACTTTTCCGGGTTCGCCTCCAACGCGAGCCCGGGAACGGTGTTCATCCGGGAAACCGGGCTCCACCACCCGCTCGACGACCAGGTACGCGAGGCCTTCGGCAACTCCGCAGGATTGCGATCGAGCTGGACCATATTCGGCGTTGCGGGCTTCCTAGTCTGGGGAATCCCCATGTCGATCACCATCGCCGCCATCTTCGGAAAGGCGTGGCGTCGGGAACAGTTCGGGCTCGGCCAACGTCTCCTCCGCGGCGCCATCTGGTTCCTGCTGTACCTCGTGATGCTGGCTACGCGAGAATGGCTGACCTACACCGTCGGCGCCACCTCGACCACACACGCGCTGATGTTCGTCGTCGGGCTGATACCGGTGTGGATCTTCTGGTCACTGACCCCACCGCTCTTGGTCCGCGACGGCGGTCGAGGTCTGCGCTATCTTCTTCTGGCCGGCTTGGCCGGGGTCGCGGTCGATGGTGTCGTCCTGCCACTCGCCTCGCGAGTAGCATTTCCGGCGCTGCTTTCCGGCTGGAACGGGTTCGGGCCGATCGGGGTGGCCATGACGCTGATCCTGTGGTGCGGGGTGATCGGCGTCGGATGGGTGGTCATCGCCTGCGTCGGCGCAGTCTTCTGGGAACGCATCACGCCGGAACACACGGTTCTCGAGTCGCAAACGGCCTGATCACCCGGCCATTGCGTGGCTCAGTCGTTGCGATTGCCCGCGTAGTACCGGCCGAGGAACTCTTCGCGGTAGGCGTAGTAGTCGCCGGACTCGATGGCTCTGCGCGCGCCGTCGACCATCTGCACGACGAAGGCGACGTTGTGCAGTGTTGCCAGCGTCGCACCGAGTCCTTCCTTCGCCTTGAACAGGTGATGCAGGTAGGCGCGCGAGTACTGCGAGGTGTAGTTGGTGATCTCGGGATCAAGTGAGCGGAAGTCGGTGCGGTATCGCGCGTTGGTGATGTTGTAGCGGCCGTCGAGCGAGTAGATGGCGCCATTGCGCGCGACGCGGGTCGGCGAGACGCAGTCGAAGGTGTCTGCGCCGTTCTCGATCGCGGTGAAGATGTCGTCGGGCTCGCTGATACCCAACAGATGTTTCGGCTTGTCTTCTGGCAGTTCGGAATTCACCCAGCCGACGATCGTGCCGAGGTTGGCCTTCTCCAGGGCGCCGCCGATTCCGAAGCCGCCGAAGCCCTTTCCACCGGAATCCTGGTCGCGACGCGAGAGCTCGGTCAGGTCACGGGCAGCTTTGCGTCGTAGATCCTCGTACTGCGCGCCCTGCAGGACTCCCCACAGCGACTGCTGGGGTCGATGTCCACGCTCGACGGAAAGCCGATTGTGTTCTGCCAGACAGCGAATCGCCCACTGCCGGGTGCGTTCGAGCGAATTCTCCTGGTAGCCACGGGTGTTCATCAGCGTGGTCAGCTCGTCGAACGCGAAGATGATGTCGGCGCCGAGTTGGTGCTGGATCTGCATCGACAGCTCGGGCGTGAACCGATGCGACGACCCGTCGAGATGCGATTTGAAGGTGACGCCGTCGTCGTCGACACGGGAAAGTCGTTCGCGCCCTTCGGCAATCTTCTCGTCGTCCTGCTCGCCGGTCACGTCCATCGAGATGACCTTCTTGAAACCCGTGCCGAGCGACATGACCTGAAACCCGCCGCTGTCGGTGTAGGTCGGACCCGACCAGTTCATGAAGGCGCCGAGGCCGCCCGCGGCGTCGACGATCTCGGGTCCCGGCTGCAGATACAGGTGATAGGCGTTGGCGAGCACGGCCTGCGCGCCGAGCGCGGCGACCGCCTCGGGCAGGACCGTCTTGACCGTCGCCTTGGTTCCGACCGGAACGAAGGCGGGTGTGTGGATCTCGCCGTGCGGCGTCGTGATGACCCCTGTGCGGCCGAGCGAACCGTCGAGCCGCGTGCCCACCGCGTACGAATGTTCGGGATGCAGGTGCAGACCGGTCGGGTTGGTGTCGGGAGCGTCGATGTCGGGCGGGGTCACCGACCGATCTTCGCAGGTCGAGCGCCCTGAGCTCAAACCAGCTCCCGACGAGGTCCGCGGACCCGAAGCGTCGATTCGCTACGGTGAGTCCATGACGCGCGGAACGAACCTCAAGGTACCCACCCGGATCGTGCTGGCCTGCTGCGGAGCCCTCGCGGCCACGTCCCTGGCGCTGACCGGCTGTGGCTCCGACCAGCAATCAGACACGTCGAGCTCTGCGACGACGCAGGTGAGCGATTCGACGAGCCCCGCCGTGGTCGGCGGCCCCCGACCGGGAACACCGACCACCTCGGTACCGCCCGAGACCGCCGCGGGCACCAAGTCGTGCGACCAGATCTCCGGGCCCGACGGCGCGCTGACCGTACAGATTCTGGCCGGCGACGTGAGTTGTGCCGACGCCATGACACTGGCGAAGTCGTACGGACCGAAGATCTCGAGTGGTGAGCCGCAGGATGTCGACGGCTGGTCGTGCGCCCCGGCCACCGGACACGGCCTGCTCGCGGCGTGCGAGAAGGGCTCGGACAGAGTTGGCTTCGCGCCGTAGTGCATTCGCCGACTTGACCCTCACGCGACGTCAGGCAGCAAGGTCATCGGTGTGAGCGAAGGAAATGCCCCGTCGTCGGGCGACCTCACCGTCGGTGCGGTCGCTGGCCTCGTCGGCGTCAGTGTGCGGACGCTGCACCATTACGACCAGATCGGTGTGGTCATCCCGACGGGCCGAACACCCGCGGGATACCGCGTGTACGACGACGCCGACGTCGAGCGCCTCCACCAGGTGCTGACCTACCGGGAGTTGGGCTTTCCGCTCGAGCAGATCGCGACCCTGCTCGACGATCCGCACGCAGATGCGCTGGGCCACTTGACCACCCAGCGCGATCTGCTCAATGAGCGGATCGCTCGCTTGCACCGGATGGTCGCAGCAGTGGAGGACATGATGGACGCGAAGAAGTCAGGAATTCAGTTGTCGGCCGCCGAGCAGAGCGAGATCTTCGGCGACGAGTGGCTACCCGAGGAGTACTCAGCCGAGGCGCAGCAGCGCTGGGGTGACACCGACGAGTGGAAGCAGAGCCAGCAGCGAACGGCCCAGTTCAGCAAGGACGACTGGCGCCAGATCAAAGCCGACGCCGACGCCTTCGAGGCACGACTCGCCGACGCGTTGCGGCGCGGCGTCGAACCGAGTTCTGCCGAGGCAAACGATCTCGCCGAGCAACATCGGGCGAGCATCGAGAAGTTCTACGACTGCGGCTACGAGATGCAGGTCTGTCTCGGCGACATGTACGTCGCCGATCCGCGATTCGCCAAGCACTACGACGCCGTCGCGCCCGGCCTCGCGGTGTTCCTGCGCGACGTGATCCGCGCCAACGCAGAAGGTAAGGACACAGACGGGAAGTGAGTCAGCCCAGCTTTTCGGCGACCCGCTCGAGCGCTGCGACGCGGCTGCCCTTGACCAGGACCGCGTCGCCGCGCTCGAGTCCGTCGAGTGCTGCGACGGCGGCGTCGATGTCGGCGACGTGGGTGGCCGTCGAGCCGTAGCTGGGCTCGTCGACGGCGATCACCGTGACGCCGAGTGAGTCGGCCTGGGTCGCGATCGCCTCGTGCTCGGCGGCTGAATCGTGTCCGAGTTCTGCCATCGTTCCCAGCACGGCGAAGCGTCGTCGAGCATCGAGGGCCGCCAGGGAGCGCAGCGCGGCCGACATCGACGTCGGGTTGGCGTTGTAGGCGTCGTTGAGCACGACGACGCCGTCGGCCGTGGTGGAGAGCTCCATGCGCAGACCCGACAGCGCGGCGTCGAGGAACCCGGCGGGCATCGACTCGACGGGTACGCCGAGCCCGCCCGCTGCCGCCGCGGCGGCGAGCGCGTTGGACACCTGATGCTCGCCGCGCGCCGCGAGCGACACCTGCGTGCTGCCCCACGGCGTGTGCAGGCGGAACGATGCACGGAGCTGATCGTCGACGACGATGTCGGTGGCCACGACGTCTGCCGAGGGGGTGAGGCCGTAGGTCAGCACCTGCGCGGACGTGCGGGATGCCATTGCCGCGACGCGCTCGTGGTCGGCGTTGAGCACGGCGATGCCGTCGGCCGGAAGTGCCTCGACCAGTTCACCTTTCGCACGCGCGACGGCCTCGATGCTGCCGAAGAGTTCGAGGTGCACGCCCTCGACCCGGGTGATGATGCCGACGGTCGGGTGGGCGATCGAACACAGCAACTCGATATGCCCGACCCCGCGCGCACCCATCTCGACGACCGCGGCCTCGGTGTCGTCGGGGGCGTTGAACAGGGTGAGCGGTAGGCCGAGTTCGTTGTTGAACGACTTCTCGCTCGCGGCCGTGCGGAACGTCGTGGAGAGCAGTCCGGCCAGCAGATCCTTGGTCGACGTCTTGCCCACCGACCCGGTGATCCCAACCACCCGTTCGGGAAGTCGACGCCGCGCTGCGCGGCCGAGGTCGGCGAGTGCGAGCGCGGTGTCGACGACGGTGATGGCCGGGGCCTCGACGCCCTCGACAGGGCCGGTCGAGGTGAGGTAGGCGCCCGCTCCCGCCGACACCGCGCCCTCGATGAAGTCGTGTCCGTCGCGAGCAGCGACGACCGGGACAAACAGCTGTCCGGACCGCACCGCGCGCGAGTCGATCGTCGCGCCGTCGACCGTCACGTCGTTTCCGACGAGTTGACCGCCAACCGCGTCCGCCACCTCATTTGCCTGCATGTGCACGACTCAACGCTAGAGGAAGGAGCAAAACGCCCCGCACGCCGGGGAGAGCGCGGCGAGGCGTCGACGTATCGTGTGACCCATGTCGACTCCCCTGCTTCGCCTGGTTGTTCTCTACGGCGGCGTGTCCGCCGAGCACGATGTGTCGCGCGTGACCGCGGCGCACGTGCTGGCAGCAGCCGATCCGGCCAAGTACAGCGTCGTCCCGATCGGTATCGCGAAGAACGGGACCTGGGTCCGCAACGACAAGGTGATCGCCTCACTGGCCGACAAGACACCGCTGCCCGATGCACTCGACATCGCGGGCACCGTCGTCGACCCGCTGCGCGAGCTACAGGCCGATTCCGACGGAGCGATCACCGTTGTGCTGCCGCTGCTGCACGGCCCGCACGGCGAGGACGGCACGATCCAGGGAATGCTCGAGCTGTTCAAGCTGCCCTACGTCGGCGCCGGTGTGCTCAGCTCCGCAGCGTGTATGGACAAGGGCATGGCCAAGGTCATCGCCGCGCAGGCGGGAATCCCGCAGTGCCGGTGGATCGAATACCGCGACGGCGTCGACGACCCGCGCACCGTCGCGTTCCGCGCCATCGAGGAGCTGGGCCTGCCGCTGTTCGTCAAGCCGGCCAACCTCGGGTCGTCGGTGGGAATCACCAAGGCGCACAACGCAACCGAACTCGACGACGCGATCAACCTGGCACTGCGCTACGACGACGTCGTGGTGATCGAGGAGTTCGTGTCCGGGCGCGAGGTCGAGATTGCGGTGCTCGGCAACGAGAACCCCGAGACGTCGGTGCCAGGCGAGATCATCTCCGGGAGCGAGTTCTACGACTACGAGGACAAATACATCACCGGCGCAGCCCAGCTGGTGATCCCGGCACCGCTGAGCGATGAGGCGGTACGCGAGGTCCGCGAGCTCGCGGCGAAGACATTCCTCGCGATGCGGTGCGCGGGCATGGCGCGCGTCGACTTCTTCTACGAGGAGCCGGGCCGCGGCTGGCTGCTCAACGAGGTCAACACGATCCCCGGATTCACCCCCGGCTCGATGTACCCGAAGCTGTGGGGCGCCACCGGCATCGCCTACCCCGACCTGATCGACCGCCTCGTCACGCTTGCGCTGGAAGCGCACCGTCGGCGCGCGGGGTTCTCGACGGAGCACTGACGCCGTCGCCCCGCCTGGCACGGCAGGTGGACGTGCTCCGTCCGAAGACGTTCCGGGCCGCTCCCGTTTTCAGTCAATTTCAGAGATGCCCGGCGGCAAAAGCCCAGGTCGGCTCGTCGGGACCCTTCAGAAATGACTGAAAACGGGAGAGCCAACTAACCCCCAGACAGCGAAACACCCCCTCATCTACGCAGATGAGGGGGTGTTTCT
>NZ_LZMO01000099.1:0-17383 GCF_001665715.1 Gordonia sp. 852002-10350_SCH5691597 | reverse complement strand
GGATCGGTCGACTCCGCCACGCGTCCCGCGGCGATGGCGTCGGGAACCGATGCGACGATGAGTTTGATTCCGTCGGGTTCGCGTAACCGGCTCCAGACTCGCGTGCTCCTCGACGCGTTGGAGGAGGGCCGGTTCGACGCCGCGTTCGGCGGTGCCCGACGCGACGAAGACCGCGCGCGTGCCAAGGAGCGGGTGTTCAGCTTCCGCGACGAGTTCGGCCAGTGGGATCCGCGCGCTCAACGTCCCGAACCGTGGTCGCTCTACAACGGGCGAATCCGACGCGGCGAATCGGTTCGTGTGTTCCCACTGTCGAATTGGACCGAAACCGACATCTGGCGCTACATCGAACTCGAGGACCTCGACCTTCCGCCGATCTACTATGCGGCCGAGCGCGAGGTGTTCGACCGTGACGGCATATTGCTCACCGTGTCGCCCTACTCGCAGCCGGATTCCTCCGACGATGTCAGCACGGAGTGGGTGCGCTACCGCACGGTCGGTGACCTGACGATCACCGGCGCGGTGCGCTCGCGTGCGACAACGATCCCCGAGATCATCGAAGAGATCAGTGCCGCAACGGTATCCGAACGCGGTGAGACCCGCGCCGACGATCGCACGTCGTCGGCCGCCATGGAGGACCGCAAACGAGAGGGTTACTTCTGATGACCGAGACCGTGACCCGCGATCCTTCCGAGGATGCGCAGCGAAGCGAAACCCCATTGGGGACAGGCGTTCCCACGCGTCGACGGCAGATTCTGCGTCTGGCGACCGCAGGCAGCGTCGACGACGGTAAGTCGACGCTCATCGGCCGCATCCTGCACGACACCGGCTCACTGCCGACAGATCACCTCGAGGGAGTCACGTCCGACGACGGCGACGTCGATCTGGCCGCACTGTCCGACGGCCTGCGGGCCGAACGTGAGCAGGGCATCACCATCGACGTCGCCTACCGGTTCTTCTCGAGTCCCACACGTAGCTACGTGCTCGCCGATACCCCGGGGCATGAGCGCTACACCCGCAACACGTTCACCGGAGCATCGAACGCTCATGTCGCGGTATTGCTCGTCGACGCACGAAAAGGCTTGCTACGCCAAACCCGTCGGCATGCGCGTATCGCCACGTTGGTCGGTGTCCCGCACATCGTCGCCGCGGTCAACAAGATCGATCTCGTCGACTTCTCCGCCGAGCGATTCGCAGAGTTGGTCGCAGACCTCAACGAACTGGCCACGAATGTCGGTGCAGCGGAGATCACCGCGATCCCGGTCGCGGCGAAGCTCGGCGACAACGTCGTGAACAAGTCGGAGAACACGCCCTGGTACACCGGCCCGACACTGCTCGAATACCTGGAGGGTATCGAGCTGCACGCGCCCAATCCCGTTGCGCGCGAACTGCGTCTGCCCATCCAGTGGGTGTCTCGGCCGGGAGCCGACGGCAAGCGTAGTTACACCGGTCGCGTTGCCGCGGGAACCCTCGACGTCGGCGATCCTGTTCTCGTACTGCCGTCGGGATCACGCACCACCGTGACCGCGCTCGACACGCTCGATCCGGCTCGGCCGACAGCCGTTGCGCCGCTGTCTGTTTCGGTGCAGTTGGCAGACGACATCGACGTCGGCCGTGGCGACGTGATCGTCAGCGGGGCCGAGGATGCGCATCTGCCCGTGGCCGCACGCGAACTGTCGGCGACGGTCTGCTGGCTGTCGGAGACTCCGCTCCACGCGGGCGATCGTGTCGCGCTCAAGCAGGGTGCGTCGACGGTACGCGCGACGGTTCAGGCGCTCGAGCGCAAACTCGATCCGGAGACACTGCTCGAGCAGGTCGGGCCGTCGGAGTTGGCGCTCAACGACATCGGCACACTCACGCTGCGGACGTCGTCGGTTGTGGTTGCCGATCCGTATGCGAGCAACCGCGACACGGGCGCGTTCATCCTGATCGACGAGGCGTCGAACGACACGGTCGGTGCGGGAACGATCCTCGAGCCGCGCGAGGTGATTCCGGGCAAGGCGACCCGCAACGACATCAAGTGGCACCCGAGTGCGTTGAGCCGCAACGAGCGCTGGACCAAGACCGGCCAGCGCGGAGCGACGGTGTGGCTCACCGGCCTACCCGCTTCCGGTAAGTCGACGGTTGCTGTCGCGCTCGAACGCGAACTGGTGAATCGTGCCCGCGTCGCCTACCTCGTCGACGGCGACAACATCAGGCACGGGATCTCCGACGATCTCGGCTTCTCGCCCGGCGACCGCGCCGAGAACATCAGGCGCGTAGGGCATCTCGCGCGTCTGTTCGCCGACGCCGGGGTGATCGCGATCGCGTCGATGGTCTCGCCATTGCGGTCCGACCGCGAGATCGCCCGCGAACTGCACGACGCCGCCGACCTCGACTTCATCGAGGTGCACGTGTCGACGCCGGTCGGGGAGTGCGAACGCCGCGACCCCAAGGGCCTCTACGAACGCGCGCGGCGTGGCGAACTCAAGGGACTCACGGGAGTCGACGCGCCATACGAGAAGCCCGAGAACCCCGACCTGCGCTTCGACACCACCGGCGCCGACATCGCAGAACTAGCCGGCCGCGTCGTCGACGAGCTGGTCCGCCGGGGCGTCCTGGCCGAGTGATCTCGACAGGCTCGATCAGCGGGCGGTCGGGGGTGGTCCGAGGGTGCGGGGAGTAGGGGAAGGGTTTCTTCTGCGCGGGTCTGCTGGCCTGAGCAAGCGTGCAGAAACTAGGGGAAAGGCTTCTTCCGCGGGTTGTGTGTGTTTTCTCGAGAAGTGTCGCGGGGAAACCTCAGGAACTGGGGGAAGAATTTTTCCCCTACGTTCTGCGCGGGCGTGCGGGTGCCCCATGGTGCAGAAACTAGGGGAAAGGCTTCTTCCGCGGGTTGTGTGCGTTTCCTCGAGAAGTGTCGCGGGGGAACCTCAGGAACTGGCGGAAAGAGTTATTTCCCTACTTTCTGCGCGGGTGTGCGGGGCCCCATGGTGCAGAAACTAGGGGAAAGGCTTCTTCCGCGGGTTGTGTGCGTTTCCTCGAGAAGTGTCGCGGGGAAACCTCAGGAAGTAGGGGAAAGAGTTCGTTCCCCTACTTTCTGCGCGGCCGGCGCCGGTCCGCCCGGACGACGCCGCCCCGACGACGCCGCGCTAGTCCGTGTACCCGAAGAGCTTCTTGCCGTACCAGTCGCCGATCTCCGACAGCCCCGGCGGGACGGCGAACAGTGAGCTCGAGATGGGTGCGATGTACTCGTTGAGCCCGTCCTGGGCGAGGTTGTTCTGGATGCGGACGAACTGCTCGTGCGCGTTCTTCTGGTACGCGATGAAGAACAGTCCGGCGGCGAGTGTTCCTGTGCGCGTGTCGATTCCGTCGGTGTAGTTGTATCCGCGACGCAGGATCTGCGCGCCGCCGTTGTTGTCGGGGTGTGCGAGTCGCACATGCGAGAACCGGTCGACCGCGTACTTGCCGGTGTCGAGTCGTTTGTGGAAGTCGATCGTGGTGAACTCACTGCCGCCCGACAGGGGAGCGCCGACGTCCTTGGTGCGCCCGAAGATCAACTCCTGGTTGCCGATGTCGTCGGAGTCCCACGCCTCGATGTGCATGCGGATCTTGCGTGACACCAGATACGAGCCACCCTTCATCCACGGCTGATCCGTCTCGTCGCCCACCCAGACCCATTCCTTGGCGACGCTCGGGTCCTCGGCCTTGATGTTGGCGGTTCCGTCTTTGAACCCCAACAGATTTCGCGGTGTCACCTGCGACGTCGATGTGGCAGATGCGCGGCCGAAACCCTCCTGGAGCCAGCGCAGCGTGACCACGCTGCGGCCGATACGGGCGAGGTTGCGGACGGCGTGAAAAGCGACCTGGGGGTCTTCGGAGCAGGCTTGCACGCAGATGTCGCCGCCGCTGATCGACGGATCTATCGTTGTGTCGACTGCCAACTGTCCCAATGGTTTCAGCGCGGCGGGCATCTTGTCGCGCAGGCCGAATCGGTCGTCGAACAGGCTCGGGCCGAAGCCGACGGTGATCGTGAGTCTGTTCGGCCCGAGGTCGAATGCCTCTCCGGTGTCGGCGGGGGGTGAGCCGGGACGGGTCTCCACCGGTCCGACGGGCTTACCTTGCGTGAGCAGGCTCGCCGCGGCGGCCCACCGTGCGAGCATCACCTCGAGCTGCTGCGTTGTCACCGAGTCGGCGACGTCGAATGCGGCGAACACGAGCGAATTCTGTTGGGGAGTAATGATTCCGGCTTGGTGCTCGCCGTAGAATTCGACGGTCTCCGACGCGGTGTCGGTCGGTTTCGGTGCGGCGGCATAACCGATGGCGCCGCCCGCAGCGCCGCCGACGACAACCCCGGCGAGCCCGGCGGCACCAAGGAACCCCCTACGTCCCAAGCGCGGTCCACGTCCACTGCCGGACGTCTCGGCGGTCTGGTCGGATGAGGTGGCGTCATCCGGTTGCTGCGTTGTTTTGTTGTCGTCGGCGGACATCACATCAGCTCGCTGCGGCGATCTTTCCGCCGGCCTGTGCCAGCGGATCCTTGACGGCGACGATGGCGGCTGCCATCTCGCGCTTCTGCTCGGCGGTCACCTGGGTGAAGTTCTTGAAGCCGCCGGGCTCGTTGGGGTCGCGGAAGGTGTCGATCAGCGAGTCGACCTTGGCGAACGCGTCGGTGATGGTCTGCGTGAGCTGCGGATCGATCTCCTTCAGCGCGGGCTTGACCACGGCGAAGGCCTGTTCGGAGCCCTCGATGTTCGCCTGCATGTCGAGGATGTCGATGTGCGAGTACGACTCTTCCTCACCGGTGAGCTTGGTTGTCGAGACCTCGTCGAGCAGATCGCCTGCGCCGTTGACGATTTCAGCGGGAGCAAGGGTGAACTCCGGTTTGTTGACGACGCTCTGGAGCAGTTCGACGTTCTTCTGCAGTTCCGCGGCTACCGGCGCCATGTTCGCGAGGTTCTTGTCCTGGTAGATCGCCTTCTCCAGAACGTGGAAGCCCTCCCACTTATCGCCGGGGCCGACTGCATCCGGGCGGGCGTCGATCGCGAAATCGAGGCTGACAGAAGCATTGTCGGAGCAGTCCGTCGAGCCGTCGGTGCAGAATGCGCCGGCGATGGGTTCGATGCGCTCGTAGTACGGGCGAGCCTTGGGGTATGCGTCCTTGGCGGCCTCGAGGTTGTTGGCCTTGACTGCGTCGGTCAGTGTTCTGGTGTGGTCAACGAGGCTGTTGACCTGGGTGATCACATAGGCCTTGTAATCGGCGGACGCGGTCTTCAGCTTGTCTGCGACCGTTCCGGTGGCTTCCGCGGCCTTGCCGGTGACCGTGAACTGCGACTTTTCGTTGGTGGCGCCGGGGCAGTACAGCTCGTACGTGCCGCCATCGAGCTTGTGGGAGAACGACACCGACGCCATACCGGGAGCGATGTTCTCCCGCTCGGCGAGAATGCGGTTGTCCTTGATCAGCTCGACCTCGCTGACCGCTGCCGCATTCTTGTTGGTGATCTCGAAGGTGATCGGCCCCGCGTCGACCTTGTCCGGGGTGGCCGCGCAGCCCTGATCGGTGATCTCGACCTTGACGGTCTTCACATCCGACGACGAGTTCGACGAGTCGGAGCTGTCCGAACAGCCCGCGATCCCGACGACGGCGACGGCTGCCGCGCCGACGGCCACCAGTGGTCGCACCCTCATGTGGTTTTCTCCTTTGTGTGAGCGGGGCCAGTCAGGGTCCCTGTCTGCAATTCCTCGTGTTCAGGTGGCGGCGTCGGACGCTTGCGTCGTACCAGCAGCACTCCGGCCAGAATCGCGGTGACGACCGCGCCGGCCGCAAGCCACAGCGGCACGACGACGGATCGGGTGTGATGTGCCGACCGTTGGTCGATGGCGTGTTGCAGCGCACCGAGTTCGGCGGCATCAGCGGTGTGCTCGGCGTCGAAGGTTGCGACCTTCCCGAGCACCACAGCCGCGCCGGAATCAGGGGTTGCCGTCGCGGTCACGACGTACTGGACATCCGCGGCGACCGGCGAATGGAATGTCGGATCGACGCTGGTCGTCACCGTCGCGGTGACCGTGTAGATCACCGGTGCGTCGGCTCCGAACGTCTGCGTGTTCAGACCGACCGGGAGGCGTCCGTTGTTGCCCGCGGCGACCTGTGCGGGCGTGACGCGCGCGGGAGCGTCGGGAACCAGCGAGGCGATATCGAGGTTCGGCGAAGCAAGCTGTTGGTAGGTCGGATAGCTCGTCGAGCCGATCTGCGCGTCGTCGGTGGCAGTGAGCTTGGGCAGCGGCGTCGACACAGAACCGGAGGTGAGTGTGCCCGATGCCTGCGTGGCGTCGGCGGACTCGACGCGGACTGCGACGGGGTCGGGGACCCGAATGGTCTTGCCGGTCAGCACACCAGAAGTCGACGGCGTGCCGGAGGCGCTGGCGCGCATCGTGTCCGACGGCGCCGCCGGTTCGGCCGGCGCGGTGGAGAAGACGACGACGGCCGCGATCGCGAGGACGCCGGCGAGTGCGCCGCACGCCAGCCCTGCGGCGCGTCGGGGGAATGCCTTGCCCGCGGGCCAGAGCACGATCGTGCCGACGATGAGCAGATACACCGCCCAGCCGACGACCTCGATGAGCACAGGCTTCGGTTGAATCCCGAGAACGCCGGTGAGCAGCGAGGATTGGATGGAGCCGGGTTGGACCAGCCACGTCAGGTCGACGACCTGCTGCTGACCGACATTGAGCCAGCCCGCCTCGTGCGCGGTGCGGAAGGCGGTCATCACGAGTCCTGCGGCGACCAGGGCGAGCAGCAGGCCGGTGACCTTGAAGAAGCGGGCGAGGTTGATGTGTACGCCACCGCGATAGATGCCGTAGCCCAGGAGCACCGCTATGCCGATTCCGAGAATCGCGCCCACCGCCGACGGCACGGCGTTGTTGCTGGCGTTGAACGCCGCGACGAGGAACACCGACGTCTCGAGTCCCTCGCGGAGCACCGCGAGGAATGCCATCATCACGAACGCGATCGCCGAACCCTCGTTGACCGCTTCGGTGGCCGCGGTCTCCAGGTCGCCCTTGAGATCGCGTGCGTGCTGACGCATCCACACGATCATGTACGTGACCATCGCGACGGCGATGACGCCGATGACGGTTTCGAGGCCCTCTTGCTGGCGCTGCGGCAGGTCGCGCGACAGCACCTCGAGTCCGATGGCAACAGCGACGCAGATGGCGACGGCGACGCCGACCCCGACCCACATCCAGCGCAGCGCGTCGGTGCGGCCCTGGCGTCGGAGGAAGGCCGCGATGATGCCCACGATGAGCGCCGCCTCGAGCCCCTCGCGGAGGCCGATGATGAGGGTCGCGAACACGTATCTCTCCGGTTTGTCCGATTTGCTGTGTTGTGGCTGGTCAGCACAGCCTTACTTACCGTAAGCGAGCTAAGGCTACGCTGCGTGATGCGAGATCACCAAGGGACCAATGGCACGATGGTGAATCGATGACCATCGTTCGACGGGCACTCGCCTCGATATCCGCTCTCAGCTGCGTCGCAATTCTGACGTCGGCGTGCCTTGACCTGCCCTCCCTGAAGCGTCCCGACATTCCCGACGGCATACCGCCCGGCCTCGGGACGCCGGTACCTTTCGTCGACATCAACGCTCCGGGCCGTACTGCCGAGCAGCTACGCGACTGGGCCAAGCCGATCTCCGACGCCACGGGTATCCCGTTCGTCGCGCTGGAGGCCTACGGCAACGCCGCCGAAATCCAAAGGCAGCAACACCCCGAGTGTGGGATCGGATGGACAACGCTCGCAGGCATCGGTGGCGTCGAAAGCAAACACGGTCAGTACCGAGGCTCCGAGATCGCGCCGAACGGAGATGTCCGCCCGCCGATCCGGGGCGTGCCGCTCGACGGGACGCGCGGAAACATGGAGATCCCCGACACCGACGGCGGGAAACTCGACGGCGACGCCACCCACGACCGTGCGATGGGTCCGTTCCAGTTCATCCCCGAGACATGGCGACGGTACGGCGTCGACGCAAACGGTGACGGCAAGGCCGATCCGGACAACATCGACGACGCCGCGCTGTCAGCGGCCCGCTACCTGTGCGTGTCAGCGGGCGGCGACATGACCACACCGCAGGGTTGGGAGAAGGCGGTCAAGGTCTACAACAATTCGATGGCGTACGTGATCGATGTGCGCGATCACGCCAACGCGTACTCGATCAACGTCCGCTACTGAACGCCGCACCGGCCTCGACGCCCCCGCCTTGCGTGCTTGATGCGTGACTGTTGACTTCACCGACTAGGCTTTGATCCCGTACCCGTCGGCTGCGCGAGGCGCCGACATGTTCACCGATAGGGGCAACACCGTGGCAATCATCGAACAGGTTGGTGCACGCGAAATTCTGGACTCGCGAGGCAACCCGACTGTCGAGGTCGAGGTCGTCCTCGACGACGGCACGTTCACACGTGCCGCTGTGCCATCCGGCGCGTCGACGGGTGAGCACGAGGCCGTCGAACTGCGTGACGGCGGCAAGCGTTACGGCGGAAAGGGCGTCACCAAGGCCGTCGAGGGCGTGTTGAGCGAACTCGCACCCGCGGTCATCGGTATCGAGGCCGAAGAGCAGCGGCTCGTCGACCAGGCCCTCATCGACGCCGACGGCACTCCCGACAAGAGCAGGCTCGGCGCCAACGCCATTCTCGGCGTGTCGCTTGCGGTGGCCAAGGGTGCCGCAGAGTCGGCAGGGCTGCCGCTGTTCCGCTACATCGGCGGCCCCAACGCCCACATCCTCCCGGTTCCGATGATGAACATCATCAACGGCGGCGAGCACGCCGACAACGGCATCGACTTCCAGGAGTTCATGATCGCTCCGATCGGCGCGCCGACCTTCAAGGAGGCGCTGCGCTGGGGTGCTGAGGTCTACCACTCGCTCAAGTCGGTGCTGCACAAGCGCGGTCTGAACACGGCGCTCGGCGACGAGGGTGGCTTCGCCCCCGACCTCCCCGACACCGCGTCGGCCATCGCTGTCATCGGTGAAGCCGTCGAGGCTGCGGGCTACAAGTTCGGCCGCGACATCGCGATCGCTCTCGACGCCGCGGCGACCGAGTTCTACAGCGACGGCGTGTACAGCCTCGAGGGCAAGAAGCTCACGAGCGACGAGATGATCAGCTACTACGAGAAGCTCGTCGACGAGTTCCCGATCGTGTCGATCGAGGACGGCCTGTCCGAGGACGACTGGGACGGCTGGGTCAAGCTGACCGACGCGCTCGGCGACAAGGTGCAGCTCGTCGGCGACGATCTGTTCGTCACCAACCCCGAGCGTCTCGAAGAGGGCATCTCCAAGGGTGCGGCAAATGCGTTGCTGGTCAAGGTCAATCAGATCGGAACGCTCACCGAAACCCTCGACGCCGTCACGCTCGCCCACAACAACGGCTACAAGACGATGATGAGCCATCGTTCGGGCGAGACCGAGGACACCACGATCGCCGACCTCGCCGTCGCATGCGGCTGCGGTCAGATCAAGTCCGGCGCACCCGCGCGCAGCGAGCGTGTCGCCAAGTACAACCAGTTGCTCCGTATCGAGGAGGGCCTCGGCGACGCGGCACGCTACGCGGGAGACCTCGCCTTCCCCCGATATACGTACGGTTCGTGATTAGCTAGAGCCCATGGCACAGGGCTCAGGACGTCGACGCACGCGTGCGTCGACGAGCGACCCCCGCTCCCGGGAGCGTGCCCGCAAGTCGCCCCGGCGTGAGCGATCGACGTCTCGCCGTTCGCCGGTCTCGGTCATCGAGACCGGCGAACAGGAGATCTACGACGACGCGGTCATCGATTTCGAGGCCGAGGTCGCCGACGAACACTCTGACGATCTCCCCGACATCGAGAGCGACGCGGGCGACGGATTCTCCGACGTTCGGCGTGAACGCGAGCAGCTGCGGGCACAGCGTCGACGACGGGCGGGTTTCACCGAACGGATTGCGCAGCGACTCCACCACATCGACGCGAAGCGTGCCGTGGTGTTGTCGTTGGTGGTCGGGATCGTCGCGCTCACGTTGGCGATGCCGCTGCGCACCTACTTTTCGCAGCACTCCGAGTTCTCCCAACTCGAGGAGTCCAACGCGCAGTTGCGCGACCAGGTCGCCGACTACCAGCAAAAGGTCAACGAGCAGAACGACCCCGCCTACATCGAGGCCAAGGCACGAGAACGACTCAAGCTGGTCAAGCCGGGCGAGACGCCGTTCGTCATGCTCTATCCCGACGAGGCTGCCCGAAGCGCTGAGCGTCAGCGCGAAGCGGCACACGAAGCCAACCCCTGGTACGGCAATTTGTGGCAGTCCGTATCGACCCCGCCCGGAGCCGACGCCCCGGGGTCGCACTGAGTTCGCCACACCGAACTGGTAGCAAAGAAGCGTGAGTACATCCGACGGCAACCACTCTGCCGGCCAGCAGGTGAGCGACGACGACCTCGCCACCATCGCCACACAACTCGGGCGTGAGCCCCGCGGCGTGATCGAGGTCAGTTATCGCACTCCAGACGGTGTGCCCGCCGTCGTCAAGACCGCCCCGCGGCTGCCCGACGGCACGCCATTTCCGACGCTCTACTACCTCACCGATCCCCGCTTGACCGCGGAGGCGAGTCGACTCGAGTCGGCAGGTGTGATGAAGGAGATGACCGCACGCCTGGCCGTCGACGACGATCTCGCCGCCGCCTACCGTCGCGCACACGAGTCGTTCCTCGCCGAACGCGACGCCATCGAATCGCTCGGCACCGACTTCTCCGGCGGTGGCATGCCGGATCGGGTCAAGTGCCTGCATGTCCTGATCGCCCACTCGCTCGCCAAGGGGCCGGGTGTCAATCCCCTCGGCGACGAGGCCGTGGCGCTCGCCGCCGCAAATGGCATGCGCGGCACGGCGATTCCGGCCGACTGGCCCGAAATCCCCGCTACCACAGACGATGCGGAGTCCGACCAGTGACCGTGGTCGCCGCCGTCGACTGCGGCACCAACTCCATCCGACTGCTGGTCGCAGAGGAGGCCAACCCTCCCGCCGGCGCCGCCCCTGCTGGTCGAGATGCCCAGCCCGCTGGCGATGCCCAACCCGCTGGTCGAGCTGAAGGTTCCGCTGGTCGAGCTGAAGGTTCCGCTGGTCGAGCTGAAGGTTCCGCTGGTCGAGCTTGTCGAGACCACCTCCGCCTGCGCGATCTGCACCGCGAGATGCGGGTTGTGCGCCTCGGGCAGGGGGTCGACGCCACGAAACAGTTCGCCGACGAGGCGATCGAGAGAACTCGCGTAGCGCTCTCCGACTACGTCGACGTGATGCGCTCGCTCGGCGTCGAACGCGTTCGTATGGTCGCCACTTCGGCAACCCGCGACGCGCGCAACCGCGACGTCTTCTTCGCGATGACCGCGGAGCTGCTCGGTTGCGTCGTCGAGGGTGCGCAGGCGGAGGTGATCACCGGTGACGAGGAGGCGCGGCTGTCGTTCCGCGGTGCCGTCGGCGAACTCGATCCTGCCGAAGGGCCGTTCGTGGTGACCGATCTCGGCGGCGGCTCGACCGAAGTCGTGCTCGGCGGTGCGGAGGGGGTGTCGGCTGCGTACTCTGCCGATGTCGGATGCGTGCGCACCACCGAGCGCGCTCTGCACTCCGACCCGCCCACCGCAGACGAGGTTCGCGACGCCACGCAGTTCATTCACGACAGACTCGCCGTCGCATTCGACGCCGTGCCGGTCGAGGGTGCACACACCTGGGTCGGGGTGGCGGGAACACTCACCACCATCGCGGCCGTGAATGCGGGGATGGACGTCTACGACTCCGACGCAATCCACTTGTCGCGCATCGGAATCAACGACCTCGACCGCGTCTGTCACGACCTCGTCGCGATGACACGCGACGCCCGCGCAGCGCTCGGACCGATGCATCCCGGTCGCGTCGATGTGATCGGCGGTGGGGCGCTGGTGACGCTCGAGCTCGCTCGGGTCCTGTCCGAACGCGCAGGCATCTCCGAACTCGTCGTCAGCGAGCACGACATCCTCGATGGCATTGCCCTGGGCTTGCTGGACTAGGCCCTCACTGGTTGGGCCGCGAAAAGTCCTGTCACAACACGACCTTCATCGACGCCGCGCCATCAGGTGAAACTCGGCGAATCGATGGGTGTCGTCGGCCTGCGCGATCATCCGCCACGCTTCGTCGAAGCCTGCGTCGAACAGCACGCGCGCGAGCGCATCCGGATGCCAGCGCCAGGCAGGCGCGACGCGGTGATCGAACGCGATGGTGTCTGGCGCTCAGCGATGCCACGTTCGACGGCACATTGGTACGGAGTCGGGAAGGAGTCGGCGTAGAGCTGCGCCAGGGCGTCGTATCCGGGCTTTTCCACCGTGCCAGTGTTACATCGGCGCCGGGGTAACTCAGTGAGTGTCGGCGGGTGCCTGCTCAGGATTGCGCAGCCAGATGTTGTTGCAGGCCTCGCACACGTCCTCGGGGATCACGCCGCGCTGCTGCAGGAACCCGAAGATCACGCAGCCGAGGCAGAATCCGAATACCGATTCCAGCACCGCCGCGACAATCAGCAGGCCGACGACGATCTGTGCTGCCAGCCCGTAGCCGAGCAGGCTCAGAACCAGCGCGGTGGTGGAGAAGGCGAGTCCGATCGCTTGCGCGAAGCGCTTGGGCGGTCCGGGGACGAGCTTGCTCTTGCGCCAGATCTTGGGCGCGATGACCCGGACGGAGAGCTGGCCGAATGGCGACAGCTTGGGGCCTGCCATCACGCGCAGCAGGAATCCGAGAGCCAGCAACGCGTAGACGATGGGGTGATTCACCACGTTGGCAACGATTGCCAGGATGACGACCAGACCCGCCGTCGACCGGGCGGCATACTCGTTGACCGGGTTGGGGAAGGTGAGGATGGCTGGTGCGGACACGGGACTCCAAGGCAGACGAGGCTAGCGAAACACCACAACATTACGGCGCGGCCGATTGCTGCCGCCAACCTTGGCGTCACGATGATCGGAACCCCGCCGACCAGCGGAGATGGCTCCGAATGCACAACAGCGGGGCCTGATCGGATCAGGCCCCGCCGTGAATGTGCGACGAACTATGCGCGGTCGTGCTCCTCGGGCGCATCCCTGCGGTCGGTCTCGATGGCACGGATCGCCGTCTCGGTGGCGTCGGCATCGTCGATCGCGTCGACCAACTCTGCGTCGACGACCTCACGATGGTCGTCGGCCTTGGCCTTTCGAGCCGCATCACGCATCTCGAAGCCGTCGGTGACGATGTCGCCGACCTCGCGCGCAACGTCGGCGACCGCAGTCGTGATGATCGTCGCGATCCGTCCGACGTGCGTTGCGGTGGATTCGACGATCTCCTGGACGATGTCCTTGTTGCGTTCGTAGCGATCGATCATGTGCGTCAGGCTACCCCGGCCGACTTCTCTCGCTCGACGATGACGGTGAGGTCGTTGTCGTCGGAGGTCATGAAGAAGTTGGGCAGGGAGAGCTTCGCGATCTTCGACCATGTCGACGCCAACTGCTGGTGCAGAGGGCCGGTGTTGTACGGCAGGCCGTACTTCTCGCAGATCTCCTGGACGTCCTCGGAGATCGTGGGGTAGCGGCTTGCGGGGATGTCGGGGAAGAGGTGGTGCTCGATCTGGTGCGAGAGGTTGCCGCTCATGATGTGGAACAGGCTGCTCCCGGTGATGTTGGCTGAGCCGAGCATCTGTCGCAGATACCACTGCCCGCGCGTCTCGTCCTTGCATTCGTCGGCGCTGAACGTCTGTGCCCCGGTGGGGAAGTGGCCGCAGAAGATGATCGAGTACGTCCAGATGTTGCGCACCAGGTTCGCGCTGGCATTGCCGAGCAGCGTCGGGAGGAAGAACGGACCCGACAGCGCGGGGAAGACGATGTAGTCCTTGAGGACCTGCTTGCTCGCCTTACGCCACATGCCCTTGACCAGGCCCTTGATGTCGGTCCACTTGCGCTTGCCCGCCACGATGTTCTCGGCCTCGAGGTCGTGGAGCATCACACCCCACTCGAACAGCAGCATCAGCGCTGTCGCGTATCCGAGATTGCCGAGATAGTAGGGGTTCCACTTCTGGTCGCGGGCCATCCGGAGGATGCCGTAGCCGATGTCACGGTCCTCACCGATGATGTTGGTGAAGGTATGGTGCATGTAGTTGTGGCTGTGCTTCCACTGGTCGGCGGGACACACTGTGTCCCACTCGAATTCGCGCGAGTTGTAGGTGTCCTCGCGCATCCAGTCGTACTGGCCGTGCATGACGTTGTGCCCGATCTCCATGTTGTCGAGGATCTTGGACACACTCAGTGCGCCGACACCGGCGACCCAGGCAGGGGGGAACCAACCGAAGAACAGCAGCCCGCGGCCAGCGATCTCGAAACCACGCTGCGCGCGGATGATCGAGTACAGGTATTCGCGGTCCTTCGTGCCGAGGTCGGCGACGACGCGCGCGCGCACCTCGTCGAGGTCGCGACCGAGCGCTTCGACCTGCTCGTAGCTCAGATGAAGGGTGTTGGGGTCCGACGATCCGCGCAGCGCAGGCGGAACGTTGGTGTGTTCGGACGGGGTGATGGTGGTGACAGTCATTGTTAAACCTCGATTTCCACGTCGCCGACAGGTGCGTTGATACAGAGCTGAATCTGCTTGTCGGC
Organism: Gordonia sp. 852002-10350_SCH5691597; assembly: GCF_001665715.1. Taxonomy (NCBI): domain Bacteria; kingdom Bacillati; phylum Actinomycetota; class Actinomycetes; order Mycobacteriales; family Gordoniaceae; genus Gordonia; species Gordonia sp. 852002-10350_SCH5691597. The sequence goes on along the minus strand of NZ_LZMO01000099.1, from coordinate 2,767 downwards.
TTCGCTGTCGATGTCGCCGGTCAGCACGTTGCGGGTGCAGCCGGATTTCTTTACTGCGGTGCAGGAGAAGCAGATTCCCATTCGGCAGCCCGACTTGGGAGATAGTCCTGCGGATTCCGCCTGATCGAGAATGGTGCGGCCGTCGTTGGCTGCGACCTTGCCGGACGTCGTGAATGCGACGTCGCCGGAGATCGGTTCGTCGGGATCGATGATCGCCGCCGGAGTCGGGCGGAAGGATTCACTGTGTACTCGCGCCGTGGGGTGGGCGTCGGTGAGGTGGTCGATGACAGCATCCATCAGCGCGGACGGCCCGCAGACGAAGACGTCCGCGTCGTCGAGAGCGATGCCATCGAGATGTGCAGGTGCGAAGTGTCCTGCATTGGAATCTCCGTGGGACCCGCGGGTGTACCGCAGGCGCACATCGACGTTCGAGTGCGCGGCTGCGAGCGCATTGAGTTCTGTGGCGTACGCGACGCCGTCGGACGTCCGTGCGTAATGGACGAACGTGACGGGACCACCGTGCGCTGAGGCTACAAGTGTTCTCAGCATCGACAGCGTCGGCGTTACGCCGCTGCCTCCGCTGACGAACACCACGGGACCCGTCGGACTCTGCGGTAGGACGAAATCGCCGTCGGCTTGTTCGAGGCCGTAGACGTCGCCGACTTTCGCATTGTCGCGGAGGTACGTCGAGACGAACCCGTCGTCGTGAGCGGTGATGGTCAACTCGATGACGTCGGAGTGCCCCTGCGCGTTGGCAGGCGAGAAGCAACGGACGTGTCTGACGCCGTCGATAACCACCTTGAGCTGGATGAACTGTCCTGCGCGGTGGCCGCGCCACTGCCTGGTGGGGGCCAAGGTGATGCGGACGGTTCGTGAGGTCGGACGTGTGACGTCGACAACCTTTGCGCGCAGATCGCGCCAGGTGATCATGGGGTCGAGCAGTTCGAGGTACCGGTCGACCGGATGCGGCGAGAGGCCTGCTTCGACGACCGATCCGATCACCTCGGGAAGACGGATACTCATGCAGTGCTCCGTTCGGAAGCGATGATTCGTGAGGCTGTCACAACCGTTCAGTGAACGACTGTGCTCTGAATAGTGTTGCACGTCTTCTCTCAGTTGTGCACCCCTCTATGGATCTGAAGGCCAGCTCTCTTTCGGGCTGGGTGATGATTCACATCACTTCAATTTGTCTCAAGTGATTGACATCACTGACTTCGTCTCTGAATATGAACTCAGATTCAGTTCAATCTGCTGAAGCCGAATGAGGAGTGATCGATGACATCAGAAGTAGTTGCCCAGGGCGACGAGGTCGCGCAGGGAAGAAGGCGAGCGCATCGGAAGTTGCTCGCCGCGGGGCTCGTCGGTAGCTCGATCGAGTGGTACGACTTCTTCCTCTACGGAACTGCTGCGGCACTGGTGTTCCCGCACATCTTCTTTCCCGACTCATCGCCGTTGATGGGGACGTTGCTGTCGTTCAGCACCTTCTGGGCCGGCTTCGTCGCGCGACCGATCGGCGGGATCATTGCGGGCCACTACGGTGACAAGTTCGGCCGAAAGCCAGTCGTGGTGGTCTGCCTGTTCGTGATGGGGTTGGCGACGTTCCTGATCGGGTGTCTGCCGACCGCCGGAACGATCGGAGTCGCGGCACCGATCCTGTTGGTCGCATTGCGATTCCTACAGGGCTTGGCTTGTGGCGGCCAATGGGGCGGAATCGTGCTGTTGCTGACGGAGTCGGCAAGTCCCAAGCGGCGTGGCTTCGCGGGCACCTTCGGTCAGATGGGTGTGGCGTGCGGTGTTCTGCTGGGCAACATGATCTTTTTGGGATCGAGTTCCGCGGTGTCGAATTCGGCGTTCCTGGAATGGGGTTGGCGTATTCCGTTCCTGCTCAGCGTCGTGCTGTTCCCGGTGGTCTACTTCATCCAGACGCGCGTCGAGGACAGTGACGAGTTCAAGGAGCTGGAACAGGAAGTCTCTGCAGGTAGGCAGGAGGTCACACAGGCGCCGCTGGTGGAGGCCGTCAAGAAGCACTGGCGGACGATCCTGCTGGGCTGTGGTCTGCTCGCTGCGACCAACTCCATCTTCTATATCTCGATTGCGGGCGTATTGAGTTATGCGACAGCCGAACTCGGCATGGATCGAGACGAATTGCTGATCGGGTCCATGCTCAGTTGCCTTGTCTCGCTTCCGGTCACGATCTGGGCGGGCTCGTTGTCGGACAGAGTCGGACGCCGACCGCTCATCATGATCGGCGGCGTGGGGATTCTGCTGTGGGCGTTCCCGTACTTCATGCTCGTCAATACGGCGTCGTTGCCGATGTTCATGATCGCGGTCACGGTGGCTGCCGTGTTCCAGTCGATGACCTACGGGCCGATCGCCGCGTACATGGGTGAACTGTTCGAGCCGCACGTCCGCTACTCGGGCGCCTCGCTGGCCTACCAGCTCGCTGCCATCCTGATCAGCGGATCGACGCCGTTCATCATGACCTGGCTGATCTCCGCTACCGGAACCACGACGCTGGTCGCAGCCTTCGTCGCGGTGATGGGATTGATCACTTTTGCGTCGGCATGGCGTTTGCGGGAGACGAATCCCGCATCGGTTCGGGAGGACCCGAACGCAGTTCCTGGTGTCGCGGTCACGAAGTGACCAACGCCGGCTGACCAATGGGAGAGCTGCCCACCTCGGTGGGGGGGGGGGCGGAGCCCAATTGGGAGGGGTTGGTGGTGATAAATTGATATTATGTGGAATAGAAAAATTTGAAGCAGAATAG
>NZ_LZMO01000098.1:0-3345 GCF_001665715.1 Gordonia sp. 852002-10350_SCH5691597 | reverse complement strand
GCAACCGTCGAACAACGTACGCAACTCGCGCGACGACGCACGTGGGTCGCACAGGCGCGGGCCGACCGATTCCCCACCCTCGATCAGTGAACCTCTGCGTTTCGTGGTGTGAACCGACTTCGGATGCGCGACAGTTGAAGTCATGAGTGAGGCGACCACCGGAACCGGACAGCAGGACTCGACGCGAGTACCCGTCGGGAAACTACTCGCACTCACGCCCGTCGCCCTCCTCGTGGGTGTCGTATGTGCCCTGCTGCTGTGGGGAATCTCGGCCGTCGCCAGCACCCTTGAACACTTCCTCTGGCACACCGTGACGTCGTGGCTGGGCATCACCGAGAGCACCTGGTGGTGGATTCTGCTCGTACTGACCATCGCGGGCGTTCTGGTGGGACTGGTGATCCGATTCGCTCCCGGCCACGCCGGAGATGATCCCGCGACGCAGGAGTTGGTGTCCACACCGATCTCCGTCGGTGCGACCCCCGGCCTCGCGATCGCGGCGATCCTTGCGCTGGCGGGCGGCGTCAGCCTCGGTCCGGAGAGCCCGATCATGGTTATCAATGCGGCGATCGTGGTGGCCGTCGGTGTGCGTCTCATCCCGAAGATCGACCAGGACCAGTGGATGGGCCTCTCGACTGCTGCGACATTCGGCGCACTGTTCGGAACCCCGGTCGCCGCGGCCCTCATGCTGTCGGAGGCCAATCCCGGCGATCAGCGAATTCCCCTGTGGAATCGCCTGTATTTGCCCCTGGTCGCGGCGGCGACCGGTTCGTTCGTCATCCTGCGCTTCACCGACCTCACGATGTCGATCGACCTACCGGCGGAGAAGGTCGGCAGCATCACCGATACCTTGATCGCCGTCGGGGTGGCCGTGGTCATCGCCGCATGCGGTGTGGTCGCGGCCTTCGTGTTCGATCCGCTGCACCGGGTGCTGCATCGCTCGCTACGGGACCCCATCGTCCGGTTGACGTTGGTGGGAGCGATCCTCGGCGGCCTCGGAATACTCGGCGGAACGATCACGCTGTTCAAGGGCCTCGATCAGATGAAGGAACTGCCCGACCGGATCGGGACCACGACGGCCCTCGGGTTCTTCGCGTTCGCAGGCATCAAGATGTGTGCCATGCTGTTGGCCAGCGCGGGCGGCTTCCGTGGTGGTCGCATCTTTCCGTCTGTCTTTGCCGGTGCCGCAGCGGGATTCGGCATGCACGTGCTGTGGCCGTCACTTCCGTTGACGATCACCGTGGCCGCGAGCATCGTCGGGATCGTCGTCGCGGCAACGCGGAACGGCTGGATCAGCCTCTTCCTCGGACTCGCTGTTGTGCCGCAACTCGATCTGTTGATACCGCTCCTTTTCGCGACGCTGGCCGCGTGGCTTGTCGTGGCCAATGCACCCGAATTGCGTGCGAAGCCGGTCGACGAGGACGCGGCGGGACGCACCTGACTTGAACTGCGCGGCTACAGAAGGCGCCACTCGCGGGCACGGTCGACGGCGGCGCGGCGTGTCGATACCCCCAACTTGCGGTAGATCGACTGCTGGTGTGTCTTCACGGTGTTCACCGACACGAAGAGATCCGCAGCTATCTCCGCCGACTTGTACATCGTTGGCAGGTAACGCAATACGGCGAGTTCTCGCTCGGTGAGCGGGTCCGATGGAGTTGCAGGTCGAATCGTTGCGGCGCCATCGGCAGCTGTCAGCCGCAGGAGAAGTGCCCGATTCAGTTCTGAGGGTTCAGCGTTCAGATGTCGATAGCGCGCCAGCAGACCAGTGATCTCCTCGCTGTGAGCCACGAAGGGCCGCAGCGCTCCGATCGGGGCCGCTGCATCGATGGCCTGCCCCATCCGCTCCAGTGCGATCGAGTCCAACCTGAGCCGATCCGCCGCGATCGCTGACAACAGCGTGGCCTCGACAACGAGCGTGCGGTGTGCCGCGTACCGGGCCGGCGTACCCAGCAGGTCGAACGCGGCGCGTGGTTCATGCTGCGCGAGGAGGACTTCCGCACGCGCGATGGTGACGAGTTCGGCACTGAATTCACTCGATGAAGAAGAGGTCGATGCGGGCAACCCGGTCAGGATCTTCTCAGCGGAATCGACGTCGTCGCAGAGTAATTCGACGCGGGCCAGCGAGACCGCAACCCAGTCGTCGAGCAGAGGGAGTCCGGCGCAACTCGCGCTCAGCGCACGGAGGCGGCTCGCCGCCGCTCGCGCGGTATGCAGTTCACGCCGCGCGAGCGCAACGCCGACGGCCGCGATCTGAAGGACCACTGTCGCAGGCAGATCAGACCCGTGGAGAACGAGGTCGAAGCCGGAGTCGATGCACTCGCTTGCGGCGTCGAGTTCGTCTGTCTCCAGGTGCACCAAAGCGGAGGCGGCGTTGGCCGCAAGCAACTGGGGTTGCTGTGTCCAACCACGTCGAACACCCAGTCTCGCGAGCATGTCGCTTCGACGTCCCGCTTCCGGGAGGTCACCCGCGATGACATCCAGCAGAGCCAGGTAGGCATGCGCTGCAGCCGAGGTGAGTGCCACCCCGGCACGATCAGACTCGACCCGTACATCTTCCAAATGCACACGAGCACGGTCGAATTCGCCGCGAAGAACCAGGCTGATAGCTACGTTCGTCCGGCCGATGACCGCGTACGCACCTACCGCGGGCAGCTCGTTGCGCGATGCCCCGGTCGCGACAGTCAGCACTTCGTTCGCAGTCTCGTACAACTCAACGGGAATGAAGACCCGAGCTGCGACCATCCGTGCCAGCGCGACGATGATCTGAGTCCATCGAGGTGGTTCGACGCCACTCTCCAACAACGCGGTCTCGGCGTCCAAGGCGTTCTGGCGCATGGTGACGAAGTCCCGAGAATGATGCGCCACAACACATGCCGCGAGGAGCACCTCCGGGCGGGGATCGCGTTCGACGACATCGAGTGCAGGAGCCAACGCTGCGGCCAGCTCGCCTGCGTGGATCGTGAGGATGAGTGGGAGTGCCGATTTTGCCACCACCTCCGCCACCGTGGGCCAGTCGCCCGCCGCGACCAGATGCCTGATCCCGGGGATCAGTTCACCGTTCTCCAGATACCACTGCGCCGTACGCCGATGGAGCGTCGAAATCTCCTGTGGGCGTTCAATGGTGAGTCGATCGCGGAGAAACTCACGTAGAAGCGGGTGGTAGCGGAACCATCCGGAGCGACCTGTCAATCGAACCGTCAACACGTTTCGCGTCACCAGTTGTTCGAGGATCGCAAAGCTGTCGGCACGTCCGGTCAGCTCCTGCGCGAGAGGGCCTGGTGCACGGATAGGTGACAGGGTTAGTCACGCGGCCTGAGGGGCCTCGTGGTTGATGATGGTCTCGAATTC
>NZ_LZMO01000097.1:0-15311 GCF_001665715.1 Gordonia sp. 852002-10350_SCH5691597 | reverse complement strand
TGGAACTTCGAGAAGTTCGTCGTCGACGCCGATGGCCATGTGACCACTCGCATCCGCCCGCGCACCGAGCCGACCGACCCCGTCGTGATCGAGGCCATCGAAGCGGTGCTCTGACCGGGTCGATTCCACGACCGGGCCAACTTCACGCCAGGTCAACCCAGAATCGGCAAACCGCGACCGGAGAGTGCAGGTTGCGGGTTGAACGGTAAGGTGAGAGCCGTCGAAAATCCGTCGGCGTCTCGTCGAGCGGATGTCACGTGAGAAGAGGAGCGCTAGCCGATGGCACGAGTGGTGGTCGACGTGATGCCCAAGGCCGAAATCCTCGATCCGCAGGGGCAGGCCATCGTCGGAGCCCTCGGTCGGCTCGGTGCGCGGGCGGATGCGAGTGGTCACATGGCCATCGGCGTCGACGACGAACTTCTCGAAGTTCCACTGCACGTCGCCTGCCTCTCCGCTGGCGTCTTCGGTCTTGGTGAGCTCGGCGTACAGCGGATGCCGGTCGTCGCCGTTGACATCGGTCTTCTCGAGCATCGGGAAGGTCACGCCGTAGGTGGTCGAGCAGAAGGTGGCGATCTCCTCGGCACTGCCCGGCTCCTGGCTCATGAACTGGTTGCAGGGCACGCCGACGACGGTCAGTCCGCGGTCTGCGTACTTCTCGGCGACCTCCTCGAGGCCCGCGTACTGCGGCGTGAGGCCGCACTTGCTCGCGACGTTGACCACGAGCAACGGCCCGGAGAAGTCCGCGAGGCTCAGCGCCGATCCGTCGAGCGCGGTGACCGGGATGTTCTTGATGTTGGTTTCCGACATGGATTCGAGCGTAGTCACGCAGGCCGACACACGGGCGTATGCCACAGATCACAGAGAGTGCGGATCGAGGTTACATCTCACATACATTTGCGTTGGTGAGATAGTTGCAGAGACGTTAGTGTTTTCCGGTGTCCGCTCCCGCTCCGCTCCAGAACGACGCCGCATGTGATGCGCTCAGCAGTTTTCTGGAGCGTCTCTCGTGTCTCGGCACAGCCGAGGCAATGGACACCCTCGCGGCGTCAGAGCTGACGTTCACGCAGTTCCGCGCCCTTTTCGTCGTGTCGATGCACGACGCACCGATGCCCGTCCACGAGATCGCCGAGTGCGTCGACCTCTCGATTGCGACCGCGGGTCGCAGCGTCGACAGGCTCGTGCAGGCGGGGTTGGTCGATCGTCGCGAGGATCCGGGCGATCGTCGGGTCAAGCTCGTGACGCTGACCGACCAGGGCCGCGAGACAGTCGAAAAACAGTTGGACATCAAGCGAGACCTCGTCGGACGATTCATCGATGGACTGCCCGATGAATTCCGGGCCGCGCTGACGTCTGCACTACGGAACATCGTCGACGCCGACGTCGACTACTTCACTCTCGACCGCGAGTCCTCGAGGACCCGCACTGCGACACCGTCCACCTCCGAACCGAAAGATCCCTCATGACGAGTTCATCCGCCGGGGCGCCAACGCACGCCCCGGACACCAAGCTCGATCGCCACGTGCTGGTCATCGCCGGCGTGGTCGTGCTCGGCGCGATCATGTCGATCCTCGACGTCACCGTGGTGTCGGTCGCGCAGAACACCTTCCAGAACGAGTTCAACACAGACGCCGCAGGTGCCGCGTGGACCATGACCGGCTACACGCTCGCGTTGGCCGCGGTGATCCCGTTATCGAGTTGGGCCGCAGCGCGTTTCGGCACCAAGAACGTCTACATGATGTCGTTGATCCTGTTCACCATCGGATCTGCGCTCTGTGCGCTGGCGTGGAACATCGGTTCGCTCGTGGCTTTCCGTGTCATCCAGGGCCTCGGCGGTGGTCTGCTGATGCCGATCGGCATGATGATCCTGACCAAGGCTGCCGGACCTGAGCGTGTCGGTTCGGTGATGGCTGTCCTCGGTATTCCGATGCTGCTCGGCCCCATCGCGGGTCCGATTCTCGGTGGCCTACTCATCGAGAAGGCCAGCTGGCACTGGGTGTTCCTCATCAACGTGCCGATCGGTGTTGTCGCGCTTGTCTATTCGTGGTTCGCGCTGGGCAACGACGACGAGAAGTCGAAGCCGAAGATCGACATCGTGGGCCTGTTGCTGTTGTCCCCTGGCCTCGCGTTGTTCCTCTACGGGATCTCGTCGAGTACCGAGGCGGGCACGTTCATCGACACCAAGGTCTTGACCACGTCGATCATCGGGCTGATCCTGATCATCGGATTCGTCTGGCACGCACTGCACACGAACCACCCGCTGCTCGATCTGCGTCTGTTCAAGAACAAGACACTCGCCATCGCCGTCATCACGATGACGTTCTTCATGATCGCCTTCTTCGGCGCGGCGCTGCTGTACCCGCAGTACTTCATCGGCATCCGCGGTGAAAGCACCCTCGCGGCAGGCTTGCTGTTGGCCCCGCAGGGTATCGGCGCGATGATCACCATGCCGGTGGCGGGCAAGATGACCGACAAGATCGGACCCGGCAAATTCGTGCTCGTCGGCATCGTTCTGATGGCCGTCGGCATGGGCACGTTCATGTTCCTCGGAGCCGACACCCCGTATTGGCTGCTGTGTGGCGCGCTGTTCGTCCAGGGTCTCGGCATGGGCATGACCATGATGCCGATCATGTCGGCCGCGCTGGCGACCCTGAGCAACAAGCAGGTTCCCGACGGTTCGACGCTGATGAACGTCGTCCAGCAGACGGCCTCGTCGATCGGTACCGCGGTGATCTCGGTGATCCTGGCGACCAACCTCAAGGCGCACGCGGAATCGCAACTGGCGATCGCGTCGAATGCCGCGCCGGAGAAGTACGACCTCCTGGTCAAGGCCGGGCAGGCCCCGCAGAACCCGCCGGGCCAGTGGTTCAGTTGGGCAGCCGAGGCGTTCGGTGCCACGTTCATCGTGGCGGTCGCGCTGATCGCGGTGACGATCATCCCGGCGTTCTTCCTGCCGCGCAAGAAGATCGCCTCGCCGCTCGTCGAAGAGGACGTGGATCGCGCACCGATCGTCATGCACTGACCGGAGAACCTTGATACAGGTTGCCCCTGGTTGCGATATCCGCAGCCAGGGGCAACCTTGCGTTGTGGGAACCGCTAGTCGGTCAGCGCACCGGTCTGCTGCAGGATCCACGCCAGCTCGAAAGCGACTTCCTCCCACTGCTTGTAGCGCCCGCTGACGCCACCGTGGCCCGCCGACATCTCCGTCTTGAGCAGGATCGGAGCACCTGAGGTGCTTAATGCCTGAAGCTTGGCAACCCATTTCGCGGCCTCGGTATACATCACCCGGGTGTCGTTGAGCGACGTCTCCGCCAGGATCGACGGGTACGGCTGCGCGGTAACGTTCTCGTAGGGTGAGTACGACTTCATGTACTCGTAGACCTCGGGATCGTGCAGCGGATCGCCCCACTCGTCCCACTCGATCACCGTCAGCGGTAACGACGGATCGAGGATCGAGTTCAGCGCGTCGACAAACGGTACCGACGCCAGGATGCCGTTGAACAACTCGGGCGCGAGATTCGCCACCGCACCCATCAACAGACCGCCGGCCGAGCCCCCCTCTGCCACCATCTGTTGCGGAGTCGTCCAACCCTTCTCGACCAGATACCGCGCCGAGTCGACGAAGTCGGTGAAGGTGTTCTTCTTGGTGAGCGTCTTGCCGTTCTCGTACCAGTGGCGCCCCATCTCGCCGCCGCCGCGCACGTGCGCGAGCACGAACACGACGCCGCGGTCGAGCATCGACAACCGCGACACGGAGAAGCCCGGGTCGAAACTGGCCTCGTACGAGCCGTAGCCGTAGAGCAACAACGGTGCGGGCGACGGACTCCCACTGTCGTCCACGCCGACGCCCTTGCGTCGGACGATCGACAGCGGGATCCGCGTTCCGTCTGCGGCCGTTGCCCATTCGCGCGACTGCTCGTACTCGTCGGGGTTGTAGCCGCCGAGCACCGGCTGCCGCTTGAGCAGCGTGCGTTCACCGGTTTCGACGTCGAGCTCGAACAGTTCGGCGGGCTCAATGAAGCTGCCGTACCCGAAACGCAGACGGGGCGTTGCCCATTCGCGATTGCCCGCAAGCCCCAGCGAGAACAGCTCCTGCGCGACTGCGACTTCGATGAAGTCCTCGGCCACCGGCATCCCGTCGATCCGACGGAGATCCGCGATCGAGACCCGCGGCAGCGCGTCGGCGCGATACGACAGGACGAGGTAGTCACGGAAGGCGTCGATGTCCTCGATGCGGACGCCGCGGCGGTGGCCGATGAATTCGGTTCGGGCAGAGGGGTCGTCGACGGGCGCGATATCGATCGCGAAGTCCTCGGCCTTCTCGCCGTCGCGAATGTCGTTGTGCACGATCAAGAAGTAGTCGCGACCGGAGATCTCGGCGTGCTCCACCGAGTATTCGACGCCCTCGACGCGTGGTGCGACACTGCGGAATTCACCCGTCGGATCGGCGGCGTCGAGCACGAAGCACTCGGACGTGATCTTCGATCCCGTCACGATCATCAGGTACTTGTCGCTGCGCGTGGAACCCATGCCAACCCAGTACCGCTCGTCGGGCTCGTGGAATACCTTGACGTCGTCGGTGCCCGCCCCGATGTCGTGGCGCCACACCGTATCCGGACGCCATGCGGCGTCGACCGTCTGATAGAACACGTGCTTGGCGTCGAGCGACCACGACGCCCCGCCCGCGGTGTCGGTGATGACGTCGGGAAGCAGGTCGCCGGTCTCGAGGTTCTTGAACCGCAACGTGTATCGCTCGTCACCGACGACGTCGGTGCTGTATGCGAGCCACTTGCCGTCGTGACTGATGGCTAGCGCCCCGAGGCTGAAGAACTCATGCCCCTCGGCTTCGACGTTGGCGTCGAGGAGAATCTCTTCGCCGGGCAGCGGGGCGTCGTCGGAGACCTCGGGTGGCGTCCAGTTGTCGACATCGACTATGGGACAACGACATTGGATGCCGTACTGCTTGCCCTCCTGCGTGCGGCCGTAGTACCAGTAGCCGCCGCGTCGGCCCGGCACCGACATGTCGGTTTCCTTGGTGCGCGACTTGATCTCGCCGAAGATGGTGGCGCGCAGGTCTGCGAGATGGGCCGTATTCGCCTCCGTGTAGGCGTTCTCGGCTTCGAGGAAGGCGATCACCTCGGCGTCGTCCTTGTCGCGCAGCCACTCGTACTCGTCGACGAAGGTGTCGCCGTGGTGGGTGCGCTCGGTACGAACCTTCTTCGCTACCGGCGGCACCGCCGTGTCGGATGCGATCGGGGTGGCAGCGTTGCCGGGTTGTGCGTCGGTCACAGGTCTCCTATGCGTGGTCGGGCCAGTCGTCGAACGACTTCTGCGAAATCAGTTCGTAGGCTTCGATATAACGTGCGCGGGTCCGCTCGACGACGTCGGCGGGCAAGCTGGGTGGTGGATTGTCGGACGATCGGTCCCAACCCGACGCCGCCGAGGTCAGCCAGTTGCGGACGATCTGCTTGTCGAAGCTGGGTTGTACATGTCCCGGCGTGTACGAGGTGGCGTCCCAGTACCGGGACGAGTCGGGGGTCAACACCTCGTCGGCAAGGACGAGCGAGCCGTCGGGGGTTTGCCCGAACTCGAACTTGGTGTCGGCAAGGATGATTCCGCGATCCGCGGCGAGATCGGCTCCCCTGCCGTAGATGTCGAGCGTCGCGGTACGGAGGGAGTCGGCGAGCTCGGCACCGACGACGTCTGCCGCCTGCTCGAACGTGATGTTCTCGTCGTGATCACCCTGCTCCGCCTTGGTCGCGGGAGTGAAGATCGGCTGCGGCAGTTTGTCGGCCTCGCGCAGACCCGACGGCAGTACGACGCCGCACACCGCGCCGGTCTTGTTGTAGTCGATGAGACCGGACCCGGTGAGATACCCGCGGGCGACACATTCGACGGGCACCATCGGCAGCTTGTGGACCACCATCGAACGACCGACGAGCTCGGCGGGTATGCGCTCGTCGTCGGGACCACCGGCAAGGTGGTTGGGCACGCCGAGCGCGTCGAACCAGAAGAAGCTCATCGCGGTGAGGATGCGGCCCTTGTCGGGTATCTCGGGTGAGAGCACGAAGTCGTACGCCGAGATGCGGTCGCTGGCGACCATGAGGAGGGTGTCGGAATCGATCTGATAGATCTCGCGCACCTTGCCCGAGGCCACAAAGGTGTACGAATCGAGAGCTGGACGCATGCTTCGACCTTAGATGCTGCGCCGGCGCGGAGACATGTTCGGGTTGGTGGCCGAGACCTCGGACCCCCGGCCCACTCTGTGGGACCGTAGGCACATGACCTCTCCCGCGATCACCATCACCTACTGCACGCAGTGCAACTGGCTGCTGCGCGCGAGCTGGATGGCGTCCGAGCTGCTGAGCACCTTCGGCACCGACCTCGGCTCGGTGACCCTGGTGCCCGGCACCGGCGGCATCTTCCGCATCGACGTCGACGGGACGCAGCTCTGGGAACGCAAGGCCGACGGCGGGTTCCCCGACGCCGCCGAACTCAAGCGCCGCCTGCGCGACACCGCGCTGCCCGACTGGCAACTCGGACACTCCGAAAAGAAGTGAGTGGTTTCGACAAGCTCAACCAGCGGCGGCACAGCTCAACCAGCGGCGGCACGACTCAACCAGCGGCGGCACAGCTCAACCAGCGGCGGCACAGCTCAACCAGCGGCGACACGGCTCAACCGGCTGGATGCGGCGCCTAGAGGATGGGTGCGGGCACGTAGTTGGCGGCCTCGGGGTTGTCGGCGATGAGCTTCTCGGCGGCGGCGATGACGTCGGCGACCTGGCGGCCTGCGGCTCCGACGAACGCCTCCTTGTCGTCGAGTAGCGCGTCGAGCTGGGCGCGGTCGAGGGGGATGCGGTCGTCGGCGGCGAGGCGATCGAGCAGGTCGGGCTCGCGACCTTCCTCCCGCATCGCAAGCGCAACCGCGACGGCGTTCTCCTTGATCGCCTCGTGCGCGGTCTCGCGCCCCACGCCCGCCCGCACCGACGCCATCAGCACCTTGGTGGTCGCGAGGAACGGCAGGTAACGGGCCAATTCCTTCTCGATGACCGCGGGGTATGCGCCGAACTCGGCGAGCACGGTCAGGAAGGTCTCCAGCATGCCGTCGATCGCGAAGAAGGCGTCCGGCAGCGCGACGCGTCGAACGACCGAGCAGAACACGTCGCCCTCGTTCCACTGCGCGCCGGCGAGTTCGGCAGCCATCGAGCCGTAGCCGCGCAGCACCACCTGCAGGCCGTTGACACGCTCACAGCTGCGCGTGTTCATCTTGTGCGGCATCGCCGACGACCCGACCTGGCCCGGCTGAAAGCCCTCGGTGACCAGCTCGTGGCCCGCCATCAGCCGGATCGTGTGCGCCAACGACGACGGCCCCGCACCCACCTGCACCAGGGCAGACACGACGTCGTGATCGAGCGAGCGCGGGTAGATCTGGCCGACAGATGTGAGCGATCGCGCGAATCCGAGATGCCCGGCGACACGCGATTCGAGTTCGGCGAGCTTCGACGCGTCGCCGCCCAACAGGTCGAGCATGTCCTGGCTGGTACCCATCGGCCCCTTGACGCCACGCAGCGGATAGCGGTCGATGGTTTCGTCGACGCGCTGCAACGCGATCATGAACTCGTCGGCAGCGGAGGCAAACCTCTTGCCCAACGTCGTGGCCTGCGCGGCGACGTTGTGACTGCGTCCGGCCATCACCGTCGAGCTGTACTGCGCAGCATGCTCGACGAGTCGTGCGAGCACCGTGATGCCGTGCGCGTACACGTGACGCAACGACTGCAGGACCTGCAACTGCTCGACGTTCTCGGTGAGGTCGCGGCTCGTCATGCCCTTGTGGATCTGCTCGTGCCCGGCGAGCGCGTTGAACTCTTCGATGCGCGCTTTCACGTCGTGGCGGGTGACGCGCTCACGCTCGGCGATCGACGCGAGGTCGATCTGGTCGATGACGGCCTCGTAGTCGGCGACCGCACCGGCGGGGACGTCGATCCCCAGATCCTGCTGCGCCTTCAGAACGGCCAGCCACAGGCGGCGTTCGAGCGCGATCTTGTTGGTCGCCGACCAGATCTCGGCGAGGTCGGCAGACGCATATCGACTGGCCAGAACATTGGTGATGGCAGGTTTCGACACGTCAACAGTCTAGTCGTGCGGTCGGCAGTCGCCCTCCACGGGCGTATGGCCGCGCACCGGCAACGGGCGCCGGCTCAGATCGCGATGCACGTCCCGCCGGAGCCGTAGCCCTGATGCACCCGTGCCAGCGTCAGCTTCGACCGCACATTCTTCTGTTTCGTGTAGAGGTATCTGTCGCCGATCCGCCGCGGAATCCACTTCACCGTGGCCTGTCCACCCGCGGGCTCGGCGCTCCCGATGAGCCGTGGCGTGTAGCCCTTCCTGCCCTCCCAGAACGTGACCGTCCCGCGCGAGTTCACCAGTCCCGTCAGCCAATACGTGCATCCGGTTCCGTAGACCACCGATGAGAACGGAACTCCCGGATCGGGCGCCTGGACCGGGTCGGCCGACGCCGCACCCTGCGCCGACAACGCTCCGACGAGTACGCCGACCGCGACGACGACGGTCGCCACAACCCGACCGATCACGCGGTGCCACGCTGCGGCAGTCTGCCGATCCGTCACTGTGAATCCTCCAATCGCGGGGCCAGTACGTCGACGACCTCACCGAGCGCATCGCGCGTCGCGTCGACCGGCGACGATCCATTACCGAGTGCACCGAGAACGGCCCCGTCTTCGATGGCGATGAGATTCTCGATGTGCGCCGCCCGCGCCAACCGTCCCGATCTGTCGAGCACGACGAGGTGTGTCGAGGCGAGCGTCGCACGTCGCGCGGCCACGACGTCGTAGAGCCGTGGGTATCTCGGTGTGAGCGCGATCATCTCGTAGCGGGCCGCCAGCTCGTCGTGCGGGGTGTCCTCGCCGACGAAGACATCGGCGAGGATCTCCGCGGTCGCGTGCCCTCCTCGACGACGCCGCGCAACCGCTTCGCCCCGATCGACGATCGCCTGTTCGTCGGCCCGCGAGACGAACGCCGCGGCCTCGGCCATCAGGTCTTCGAGTGAGCCGAAGTAGTACGTGGTCGACGCGAGTGGCAATTGCGCACGATCGGCAACTGCTCGGTGACGCACGGCGTCGAAGCCGCCTTCCAGCAACAACTCTCCGGCAGCCGCGATGAGACGCGACCGCCTGCGCTCTCCCTTGGGAGTAGTCGCCGCCGTCATGGCCCCCATGCTGCCAAGCGATCTCACTACGCGGTTGGCTTTCGCAAATCTCGACCTCGTGATCACACGCGTTGGCCACACATTGCGTATCAGGTGAAGTAGTGCCCATCGGCGAGGTCGCTGAGCAGACCCGGGAACTCCGGCTCCCAGCCGAGCAGTTCACGCGTCAGCGTCGACGACGTCGGATTGTCAACGCCGACGAAGCCTGCGAGATAACCGAATACGTCAGCAGCCCTGTCCGCGGGAACCGACACCACCGGGACGTCGAGTCCCCGCCCGATGGCCGCGGCGATCTCCCGGAACGGCACACCCTCATCGGCTACCGCGTGCAGCCGGGTGCCCGCCGGCGCGGATTCGAGCGCACGGCGATAGACACGCGCCGCGTCGCGGGTGTGCACCGCGGGCCACCGGTTGTGTCCGTCACCCAGGTATCCCGACGAGCCCGCGGTACGCGCGAATCCGATCAATCCGGGGACGAAGCCGTGGCGGTCGAGGTCGGAGTGCACGGTCGGAGGTAGCCGCACCACCGACGACCGCACATCGTCGTCGGCGAGTCCGATCACGAAGTTCTCGGAGTCGATCCGGTACCCCGAAGGAAACGCATCCTCCTCGGTGCCGGGGCGTCCGGTGATGCCGAAAGCGGCCAAGAGAAGTGTTCCGGATGTACCCACCAGGGGTTTGCCGGTGCCGCGCACGGCGTCGCCGATGGCCGTGAGAGCCGCGAGGTCGGAGTCTGCGGCGCCTGCCATGTCGCCGACCTGCATGAGGTCGTGACGGAAGGCGAGGTGGATGACACCGTCGGAGTCCGACGCGGCGGCACTCAAGACATCGAGGTCGTCGAGTCCACCACGGACGACCTCCGCCCCGCGGTCGGCCACCAGCGCGGCCGCGTCGTCAGAGCGAGCAAGTCCGACGACGCTGTGGCCTGCCGCAATGAGCTCAGGTATGAGTGCGGACCCGATATGTCCCGACGCACCGGTGAGAAAAACGCGCATGACAAGCCTCTTCGTTGTGATGACATGATCTGACATCACTCACGGTACGCCTGATGTCAGATTCTGTCATCGCGCTATCCTGGCCGGATGGGTCGATGGCCGAAAGGATCGCGGGAGCGGATGCAGACTGCCGCGATCGAGTTGTTCCTCGAGAAGGGTTTCGACGAGACCTCGGTCGCCGACATCACCGAGCGTGCCGACGTCACCGAGCGGACCTTCTATCGGCACTTCGGGGACAAACGCGAGGTGCTGTTCGACCGCGAGCGCACCCTCGAGCGGGCGACGGTCGAAGCGGTCTCCGATACTCCCGCGGGCGTTGGTCCGCTCGACGCCGCAGCCCACGCTCTCGCAGCGGCGAGCAGCCGGTTCTTCGTCGACAGGCTCGACCACGCTCGAACCCGGCAGCGAATCATCGACGCGACTCCCGAGCTACACGAACGGGAACTACTCAAGATGACCGCGCTCGCAGACGCACTGACCGTGGCACTGGAAACCCGCGGCCACGGCCCCGTGCGCGCACGGCTGGCGTCCGACATGGCGATTGCGGCATTCACCGCGGCGTTCGACCGCTGGCTCGCAGACGGCAGCGATGCGGAACTCGGCACACTCGTCCTCGACACGGTCGGCGAGTTGCGAAGCGTGGCAGGCGAATCCACCGTTCAGCGGCCGTAACAGCGTTGCGCAGTGCACCGTCGAGTATGGTGGTCCACGATTACTTGGATACCCCCAGGGGTATAGTGAAAGGCATACCCAGCCACCCGAGGAGGCGCACATGGTCGGCGACGACGAAGCAATCACCGTCGTACTCAACAGATTGCGCCGTGCGCACGGGCAGCTCGCGGGCGTGATCTCGATGATCGAGCAGGGCCGCGACTGCAAGGACGTCGTCACGCAGCTCGCCGCGGTCTCGCGTGCACTCGATCGCGCCGGGTTCAAGATCGTCGCCACGGGCCTGCGTGAATGCCTCACGGGCGACGAGGCGACGACGGAACCCATGACCGAAGAGCAGCTCGAGAAGCTCTTCCTCGCCCTGGCCTGAGATCAGCAACACAGAAAGGAAGCGCCATGCAACTCGGCTACTCCACCACCCTCACCACCGACTTCGACGACGCCGTCGCCCGCACTCGCGAGGCACTGGGCGAGCAGGGATTCGGGGTGCTGACCGAGATCGACGTCACCGCGACGTTGAAGAAGAAGCTCGACGAAGACATCGAGCCGTACCTGATCCTCGGTGCGTGTAATCCCGGTCTCGCACATCGCGCGCTCGGCGTCGAACGGCAGATCGGTCTGCTGCTGCCGTGCAATGTGGTCGTCCGGGCAAATCCCGAGGTCACGGGCGAGGTGATCGTCGAAGCGATGAACCCCGACATCATGGTCGCGGTCGCCGATGCACCGGGGCTGCCCGACGTGGCCGCCGAGGCGTCGACGAAACTGAAGGCGGCGATCGCCGCAATCTAGCCGGTGCCCACTATCCTGTGAACTCGATGAGCACCGATCACCCGGCCACCGAGCGAACCTCGCGCGCCGACACCGCCTCCGACGCACCGTCGGCGCAGCCCAACCGCCGGGCTGTTCTCGCGTCCGCACTGGGCGTCTCAGCTATCGGAGCCCTGTCTGCGTTGTCGCTGTCGGCGTGCTCGCGGTCGGACGCGGTGACGGTCGACGAGCGTCGAGCGGCGGTCCCTCGTTCCGCCGACGACGAGCTGCCCGTCGAGACCTCGCCCGCGCCGATCGCCGAGGGCCCGAAGCTGATCACCGGGACTTTCGTCTCCGCCAAGATGGGTGGTCGGCCAACACGTTGGGCCGTCGCACGCCCCTCGGGTGTGACCGGCACGCTTCCCGTCGTGGTGGTCCTGCACGCGTTGAACACCAACGAGCAGTCGATCTTCACCAGCAAGCTCAGCATCCAGACCGTGCTGCAGGAGTACGTCGACGCGGGCAATGCGCCGTTCGCGATTGCCGCTGTCGACGGCGCGCGCAACTACTGGCACGCGCGCGTCGACGGAACCGATGGCGGCGCAATGGTTCTCGACGAGTTCATCCCGATGCTGGCGAGCAACCGCGAACTCGACCTCTCGACCGAGCGGCTCGGCCTCTTCGGGTGGTCGATGGGCGGTTACGGGGCGCTGCGCCTCGGAGCACTGCTCGGCGCACCTCGCGTGGCCGCGATCGCGGTGAGTTCGCCTGCGCTGTGGGCAGATCCGAACAATTTCCCTCAGCGCGCCTTCGACAGCTTCGACGACTATCAGCGCAACTCGCTGTTCGGCCAGCAGCGCGCGTTCGACAAGATCCCCCTACTGATCACCATCGGGTCGAGCGATCAGTTCTTCACCTACACCCGCCAGTGGGCGGCGGGGCTGCACCCACCCGCGGCATTCGGCACGGCGGCGGGCGGACACACAAATCGCTACTGGCGCAGCGTTCTTCCCGATCAGGTGGCATTCCTCGGGCGCGAACTGGCCCGTTAGAGCGACCGTGAGGTCAGATACTGATCTCACCGTCGAGCGCGGCCTTGCCGATGTCGGTGCGGTGATGCGAGCCCGGCAGCTTGATCGCGTCGATCCGCTCGTACGCCTGGGCGCGCGCCTCGGCGAGGTCGGCACCCACACCGAGCACTCCGAGTACCCGACCTCCCGACGACACCACGGCACCGGAGGCGTCGACTGCCGTGCCCGCGTGCAGCACGCCCTCGCCGCCTGCGCCGATGATCACGTCGCCCGTGCGCGGCTTACCCGGGTAGTTCTCCGCTGCGACCACCACGATGACCGCCGCGCCGTCCTCCCACTCCAGTGGGGGCAGATCGGCCAGGGTGCCGGTTGCCGTCGCGTTGAGTGCTTGTCCCAGAGGCGATTTCAGCAGTGCGAGTACCGCCTGCGTCTCGGGATCGCCGAAGCGACAATTGAATTCGACGACGGACGGTCCGTCCTTGCCGATCGCGAGTCCGGCGTACAGCAACCCGGAGAACGGCGTGCCGCGTCGAACCAGCTCTGCGGCAACAGGTTTGACCACATCGTCGACGATCTGCGCGGTCACCTCGTCGGGTAGCCACGGCAGCGGCGTGTAGGCACCCATGCCACCGGTGTTGGGTCCGGTGTCGTTGTCGCCGACGCGCTTGTGGTCCTGCGCGGGGATCAGCGGTACCACGGTCTCGCCGTCGACCAGGCAGAACAGCGAGACCTCTGGTCCGTCGAGGAAGCTCTCGAGCAGGACCGGGTGTCCGATCTCGAGGCATTCGGCCGCGTGACTACGTGCGGCCGCGCGGTCGGTGGTCACGACGACGCCCTTGCCCGCGGCCAAACCGTCGTCCTTGACCACCCAGGTCGGGCCGAAGCGATCAAGAGCGGCGTCGAGTTTGGCCGGGTTGTCGACGACCTCGCTGTGCGCGGTACGGACACCGGCCGCGGCCATGACGTCTTTGGCGAAGGCCTTCGATCCCTCGATCTGTGCCGCTTGTGCACCGGGGCCGAACGTCGCGAACCCGGCGTCGCGCAGCACGTCGGCCACACCGAGAACCAGCGGCACCTCGGGGCCGATGACAACGAGATCGGCGTCGAGCTGACGCGCGAGGGCCAGCACACCGTCGGCCGACACGACGTCGACGGCGTGATTGGTGGCGATCGACGCAGTCCCCGCGTTACCGGGCGCGACGTGCAGTTCGGTGACCGACGGATCGCGGGACAGGCCGAGGAGCAGGGCGTGTTCACGGCCGCCCGAGCCGATGACTAGTACGCGCACGCCCACGACTCTAGTGGTTGGAGTGCGCGCGAAGCAGCACAGGTGGGGCGGCGTCGACGCGGCGCAGCGACCTCACGACACCACGACGTCGAGTCCCATGTCGACGAGCGCTTGCGCGCGCCGCGGCACGCGGAACGCCTCGTCGACGATCACGATGAAGACCGGCGCCAACGCGACCACCACGACGGAGATCGTCAGCGAGACCCCGGCGAATGCCATCCACACCCCGGCGACGAGTAGCGCAACGGCTCCGACCGCACACAGCAGCGAGACCGGATCGAATTTCACCAGGTAGTCGTACATGCCGAGAACAGACAGACAGTAGATACCCAACGGCACCGCGACACATGCCACGACAGCACCCGCGCTGATCTTCGCCTCGTGCTCGGTCCAGAGTGCTGCCACCTCGAGGCCGGCTCCGGTTGCCGCGGCCGACATGAAGATCACGGTGTGTCCATAGCCCCACTGGAAGCATTTGCTCTGGTTGAGATGCAGCGCATCGCCGACCGGGACGGTGAAATAGATCCACCACATCGCGAAGATCATGACCATCGCAGAGAGACCGAAGACCGCCGACTCGGTCGTCCAGCCCTCCTCCTCGACCACCGCCTGCAAGATCGCCACGGTGCCGACGACACCTTCACCGAGGGTGACGATGGTCAGTGCCGAATAGCGCTCGGCGATGTGATGTGGATGCCACGGCGTCGACGTGAAGCGTGTCTCCGCCACGTACGGCCCGAGATATTCGACGAACGCGCACACCGCGATCGCGATGATCGTCGGCCACAGCGACAGATCGACGATCGCGACGATCACCCACAGGATCTGCGCGATGAGGATCATCAACGCATAGGTCAGGCAGGTCTTGCGGTATCGCGGACTCTGCGACGCCGCGCGCAGCCACTGGGTGACCAACCCCAGACGCATGACCACGTACCCAATCACGACGACGCGGATGTCGACGTGCTGGTTGTTGTCGATCGAGCTGAACACCGGCGCGACCCCCAACGCGAGGATCGCGACGCCGACCATCTGCACCAGCACCATGACGCGGAAGAACCAGTCGTCGGTGTCGAATGCGGAGGCGAACCAACTGAAGTTGATCCACGCCCAGATCGCGGCGAACGTGCAGAGGACGTATCCGAAGTAGGCGGTGCGCCAGTGACCTTCCGCGAGGTAGTGGGCCACCTGCGTACCCGCCACCGAGAAGATCACCACGAAAACGAGGTCGAAGAACAACTCGAGGTTGGTCGCCGAGCGTCGTTCCTCGTGCGGGTCCCGGCCCGTCATCCGACTCAGTCGATGTCCGATCGTCAATGCCACGATCAGAACCTTAAACGTCGAGGGGCGTCGACGTC